>NZ_JACJFK010000033.1:0-48826 GCF_014164535.1 Pseudoalteromonas sp. SG41-2
GATAACCAATGGTAAAGCAATAACATGTAATGCAAAGAAGCGGTTAAGCGTTGCACCTGATATTACATAATCACCACGGATCCAAAGTGTTAAGTCATCACCAATAACCGGAATAGCCCCGAATATGGCCCTAACGAAATCTCTATTCCTAATTTAGCACTAGCTTGCGTACTATTTTGCAAGGCAATGGATGGCGAATAAAAAATTAAAAAAAATATAATTAAATGTACTAAAGCTGCAAGTAAAATTGCACCAGACCAAGCCCATACACCTAACTTTAAAGCTGTATCTTTCATTGCTGCGCCTGCTCAGTCAATAATTGTAATTTTTTGACACCTATACTATATAAGCCATGTGTAAAGCTTACTAGATGATTTCCAACAAGATCTGCATCAGCTTTTATAGTGATCACAGTGTTAGGACTACGCTTAATAATATCTGTAATCTTGGCAAGTAAATCCGGCTCTGATAACGGCTGATTATCTAGAGCAAAATGACCTTTCTTATTCATTAACACAACAATTGTCTCTGCATCTTTTGCTGTTTCACTACTCGAAGTGGGAGGAGTAATATCAAATGGCTCTGTTGCGCTTAAACTGCCTGCGATCATAAAAAAAATAAGTAATAAAAAGACTAAATTAATTAGCGGTAAAATACGTTCTTCTGTTTGATCAGGTCGTCGCTCAGGGAAATGCATTAATGTAACTCCAAAGGCATATTGGCGCTTATCTCAGTTTGATTATTTACCTGCCATGTTGGGTCTTGAACTAGCTGTAGAGGCGCTATTCTTTGCTCACTTAATACATCTAAAATGTCGATCAATGCCTGCACCGGAGTGTCACCTAAAGGTTGTAGAATTATTGCTTGTTCACTCGGCTTTACTTTGGCTTTCTTTAACAAACTACTTAGCGCAATTTCGTTGTTGTTAAGTAACAATTTATCGGTGGCAACTTGCACTAAAAACGGGGGTAAATCTGTTTTTAAAGACCCCCCTGTATTACTGCTACTATTTACTTCAACGCTATGCCATTTTGTAAAGCTCGAAGCTAACATAAAAAATATGAGCAAAATAAATACCACGTCAATTAGCGGCGTCAGGCTCACCAACGTTTTTCGTTTTGCTTGTTTAGCTGATAGTGTTGGAAATTGATTATACGCTTTTTGCATGCTCAGCCTGCATCGTGTTGACCTGCGAAAACACTACACTCTTTTGCTGTGCGTTGCCCTGATATAAAGCTTCACATCCCTGCTGCGACAAGTCAGTAATAAATACTTGTGTTAATAAGTTGTCCATTTCGTGGGCTAAGTGGTCTACTTGGCGCTCTAAATAATTTAATAATGCCACCACAGGTATAGCCACACATAACCCCACAGCCGTAGTTAGTAGCGCCTCCCAAATACCACCGGATAAAATAGCTGGGTTCACTTTATTACCTGCATCTTCTAGTTGCTGAAACGCAGAAATCATACCCAACACAGTACCTAATAGACCAAGCAATGGCGACAAAGAAGCAATCACTTCTAATGGACGAAAGCCACGTCTTAAGCGAAACAGCGTATCACTACCAAACCTAAGAACGTCTTCACGTACCGCAGGCTCGGCAACATTGTGTGTAATCCCCCTAAACGCACGCGCCATTGCAAGCGTTATTGGGTTTGGATGTCTATTAGCTAAATTAAGTGCATCTTCACATTTTCCTTGCTGCCATAAAACAAGTACACGCTTTGCGAATTGCCGTTGCCAAATATGTGCTTTTTGAAACTGTATAAGCTTTATTAAAACAATGGTTAATGCGATTACCGACATCAACAACAGTATGTATACGACTGCTCCCCCTGTGTTTAAAAGCTCTATAGTCGTTTTGTACCAAGAGGGTGCGCTCATAACTTCAGCATCAGCTATTTTATTTTCTCCCACATCTTTTGTTATATCAGCTAAAGCTGAATCAAACTCTAAAGGTGCAGCCTCACTGACACTAGTTTCATTATTAATTGCGGAAATAACTTGGCTATTATCTACACTGGCTGACTCCTGAGATGAACAGGTAAATGGAAATATAAATAGTACAAATATGATCAAAAAGAATTTTAATTTCACCAACTGCCTCAACTTTTAATTTTATCAATTTTTTATTTACCTACCGCTAGGCAAGCAAGAATGATTACAACTACTTAACTACCGATATTTAATTCGAGATTGGCTGATAACTTTCGCGCTGCAAAAATTCCGAGTGCAGCACTACTAATTAGCAACAAGTCAATTGTTGCAACTGGCCAGTAAGCATCTGTAAATAAAGTTTTAATTAGGTGATCTCCAGTGGTGAGCCAGTTCAATAAAACCGCTGCAATGGCAATAAAAGCTACTGCCCAACATTGCTCAGTCCATGCCTTGATATAACCACTGCGCTTATTTATGAGCACTCTGATCACGCCATGAAATAAACAACACATCCACACACTAAAAAACACATATACTTCAAGGTCACGGACTAAAACACCTGCAAATTGCACTGAGTTATTAAATAGTCGATTAGCTACTAAAAAAGCCCCCGTTGCGATAATAATGCCCATAACTGCGCTCAGGTTATGTACATTCATAAAAAAGATGCTAAAACGTGTGCCGTCATGTTTTTGATTGCGTGCCTGTGTCCAATGTAATAGTCCAGTGGCTATCAAAACACATCCCCCAAGCCCTGCAACAAAGTAAAACCAGCGTAATGGCCAATGATCAAACTGCACATAATGCATACCCGCTACAAAATTAAACACATTAGTAACGGAAGACGACTCGAAGTGCTCTAGCTCTGCACCTGTTGCAACAGAGAACCGTCGGTTATCCATATTTTGTGCCACACTTTTGTCACCACTTAAGCGAAGCGCAATCACACCTTCTGCATCCGCAGGATTACTTACCCGCACCATATAAACAGCACCATGCCCCAGCTCTTCCTCAGTGGCAGTAATTAAAGGGTCTATAGATGTTATCGTTGCAAATTCGCCGGACGCTTTAGGGGTAACTCGCCCTTGTGACTCACCAATAAAACGCCGCCTTGCAGGCGAATTACCTGCGCCTTCTTTGGCTTTAGGAGCTTTACTTTTACTATCGATTTTTTGGCGTGAGCGCGTAATTTCCTTAGCTGGAGTTTTCTGAGTATGTACTGCTTGAGGGTGCATTTGCTCATATACGGCATCGGGCGCTTTAGGAAAATAAATTAAGTGCGCAATCATTAATCCTGACAAAGTAATAACTAAGGTGAAAGGTAATAGTACAACGCCGGTTAGGTTATGCGCATCAAGGTTACCTCGGCTAAAACTACGCCACACTCTAAAGGAAAAGAAATCAGTAAATAATCTACGATGTATCACTATTCCTGAGACTAAAAGGCACAACATGCCAATGCTTGCAATACCCACCAGCCAAGCACCAATATTGCCTTTGCGTAACGTAAGATTATGGTGAAATGGATAAATAAAGCGACTTGCACCTCGCGTATTCGATGCAGGAAGCTGCTCTAACGTCACAGGGTGAAAACTATTTCGCTTAGCTATATGTGACTCTTTGGTATCATAACCCAACGCTAAAAAGGGCTTGCGCTCAGAAGGTAGTACGATACTCCATGCCGTAGCTCCCTCAGAGAGAGTATTGAGTAGAGGAACAATATCGCGATCAACGGATAATTTAGGTGCTGTATCCATATTAATTCGCGTTTGCGGCATCATCCAGCGATCTATTTCTTTATCGAATACTGATAGCGTGCCGGTCCAAAAAATAGCAAACAGTAAACCACTTAACAGCAACCCAGCCCAAGTATGCAAGACACTCATGTTAAATCTAAACCCGGTTTTCATACCAACGCCCCAGCTAACCAAGCTGCAACAAAGGTTATACCCGTAAAGCCGATCACATTTACCCAGGTTAATAACGTATTTCCGCGAGAAAAAGCCCACATTAAAATAACCGGTAAGTAGATAAAGCCTGTCATACTTGCAACAACAACAGCATCAGTCCACACCATACCTAAATGAAAAAGTACTGCCCCCGTAATATTGACAAGCTGCGAGCTGCTAATATAACAAAGCAAGCAAATAACAATTGAATGCACCACCATACTGATACTATAAAGCCATTTATAAACAGCCATAGTGTGATTAACGCGATTATTTAGATCAGTTAACACTGAGCCTTTTACGACCATTTTTTTCACCTAAAAATAAAAATAACATTACGGTTTATTGGTTTTTTCCACTGTGTTATCAAAATAAAAGTACGATATAACTTTGTTGATATAGCCCAATAAACGTGGGCACCACACCAAAGAAAATGCGACTAAAGTCGCCGCCAAACTTAATATTAAAACCCATACCAACGCGCCAAAACTAAAGCCATCATTAAACACCGCTAAAATTAATGACAATGCCACCATAAAAATTCCAATAAAACGCTGTGCTCTGACCGTACCTTGATTTGGAAAGGGTCCACCAATAACAGTACGCCAATGCTGAGTTTGACTAATAGCCCAACAACTAAAACCAACATAGGCACAGACAAACGACGCGATTAATCCGATGTGCATCATAAAATTCTTCAAAACCTCTCTTGATAATGAGCTCGTAACTTTACGCTAGTCCAAAAAGCACTGGCAGCCGAGATTAGTAGCACCAAGTCTGTAGCCGCTACAGGCCAGTAAGTATCTGTAAACACTGTTTTAATAAGGCCATCCCCTGTTCCCACCCAGTTTAAAATAACGGCAAAAACAGCAACAACAGCAATAAATCCACATTGCTGTGTCCAAGCCCTTAAGTATCCATATGATCTATCTTGTAAAACACTTAGCAAAGCATGCAACAAGCTAAGTAACCAAACGCTGAAAAATGCATATATTTCAGCTTTATCTCCCATAACAGCATCCAAATATGGGGATATATCCCTTACTCTGTTAGTAAGTAAAAACACACCTGTTGCAGCAATAATGCCGGTTATAACCGCAATATTATGTGCATTCATTAGAGCGACATTGAGAGGAGGGTTTAGGTTATTTTTATTACTCGCGGTGGTCCAATGCACTAAGCCCGTAGCAATTAATAAACAGCTACCTAAACCAGCAAAAAAATACAACCAACGAAGTGGCCAATGATCAAATTGGATATAGTGCATGCCACTTATAAAGTTCCAAATGCCAACAGCTTGCGAGCCAGTAAATGACCCTTTTGGCTCTCCTGTCATAGTATTAAAACGCTTATGATCATTACTTTTTGTAACCGAATCATCGCTATGTCTTCTAAACACAACAGAGCTATTAGTATCACCAGGATGATTTACTCGTACTAAATAAACACCTCCTTTACCCCAATCTGATTCAGCCTCTGAAATCATCTGTTCAATGGAGGCAAAATGGCCTTTTTCTCCGCTGGCAGACTCACGAATATGACCTAGCACCTTTGCTGAAAATAAACGCTGAGCATCTTTTTCATTCGCGACCTTATTACTATTCTCAACACTAATAGCTTGCTGATAAACGCGACTAATTAATTGAGGAAAATAGACTTGTTGTACAATAATCAACCCTGACAAAGTTATAACAAGAGTAAATGGTAGTAACACAACACCAGTTAAATTGTGCAGATCTAAATTAGCTCTGCTGAACTTACGAAATAAACGTAAAGAAAAAAAATCGGTAAATATTCGCCGATGAATAACAATGCCTGAAACTAACAGACAGAGCATTGCAATACTTGCAACCCCTACCAGCCATGCACCTAAATCATCTTTACGCAGCGTCAAGTTATGATGAAAAGGGTAAATAAAACTACTAGCATTAGGTCTATTCGCTTTTGTTAATGGTGCAAGCGTAACTGGATGAAAATACTCCCGAACATGGCGACGAGGCTTTTTATATGAAGCCGCTTTGATTACATATGGTATACGCTCACGCGGTAACACAATTGTCCAGTAAGCAGCTCCATTTTGCTGCTCACTCAATGGCTGAATAATATCTTTATCTACCGATAACGAAGATGTCACTTTCATTAAGTTAATGCGAGTATCTGGCATCATCCAGCGGTCTATTTCTTTGTCAAATACAGACAAAGTGCCAGTCCAAAATATTGCAAAAATAAGCCCACTTAAAATCAGCCCCACCCATGTATGAACAGGACCCATTCTTACTCGTATGTTAAGCTTTGCGTTTACTGCTTTTCTACTCATGCGCAAGACCAATTAATCAACCAGTCTCTAAACCATGTCGTTGTTAATGTGCAAGTAACGTCACATGGCATATTCAATAAAAAAGATGGAGTGTTTAAAAAGCTTACAGCCATAATCATTTTTCCAACTCGCTATAAGCCGTAATCAAAACAACACTTTCATGTTCATGAAGTAACTACGTCCACGCTCTGAAAACCTAAAAGCGCCAGTGTCTTCACGTACTTTAAAACGCTTTGCATCTGTAAAATTATCAATTGTGAAATTTAGACTAAGCCACTTATTAACGTCATAACTCAATCCAATATCTAAAGTCGCTAAATCTTTTTCACTTTTATCAACCGAGTTACGATCAAAATCAACTCGGGTAATTTGCCCTTCATAATTCGCTCTTATGTAACTAGATAACTTATCGGTTGGATAATAATTAAGGACAACGGAACCGGTGTGATCAGGAACACCAACTAACGAATTACCATCTAATTGCGCCAGAGTATCGCCAAAAGGGCGCGCGCCTGCAGGTGTATTAATAACAACATTACTGGCATCTATGGAAGAATCGGTATAGGTATAGTTAATTTTCAGCGCCAACTTTTCAGCTATATCCCAATTTCCCTCTAACTCAATACCTTGAATTGTTGCTCCATCAGCATTAAGCCACGTAGCCCAAGCTGGACATTCCTGCGAACCGACACTCCCAGAGTCGCAATACGCTGCAATAACGCCGTCATTGCCATCACTAAAGTAGTAAGATTGCGTGCTGAGTATTTTATTGGTGAAATCGTTGTAGAAAAAAGTTGTGCCAAAACTCAGGTTTTTATTGTTGTTATACATAGCACTAACCTCATAGTTGGTGCTTTTTTCTGGTTTTAAGTTTGGATTACCCATGATCACAAATTGATCATTACCGCCGCCGCGTGATGAGCCCGTAGTTTCATCAATTTGAGTGATTTTTGGACTTTTATAGCCCGTTGCAATACCGCCTTTAAAAGTTAAGTTTTCACTATAATTAAAAACAAAATAAGCACGTGGGGAAGTATGTTTGCCAAAAAATTCATTGTCAGTTAATCGAGCGCCTAACGTTAAATATAACTTTTGGCTAATAAGCTCCCACTCATCTTCAGTAAAAATAGCCCAATCAGTGACCTTTCTTGTGCCAAAACTACCTGAATGACCTCCGCCCAAATCACTATTGGCTTGTTCATCGTTAGTCCACTGCAAACCCGTAGTTATAAGGTGACGACCAAAACCGGTTAAAAAGCGCGCATCGGCAACTTTATTTTCCGAACTTGTGGTAAATTCGTAAGTTTTTGGATAACGATATCTTTCATAACTTTCTTGGTAATATTTGACTTCTAAATCACCCAGCTCAAAACGCTTATTGTAGGTTATACCCCAAGAGTCTCGTGTCCACTCTCGATCAACAGCGGACCGACTTGTTTGTTTTAACACGCCACCAGGATTGCTGGTATAACGCTGCTTTGAGGTTGAAAAATCAAATGTTAAATCGGTATCTTGATTGGCTATAAGGTTTAACTTACCGCCTAAAGTACGCTTTTGAGATTCTTGGTAACCGCCTAAATATTTATCCTCATCTTGCAGTATTTCACTACCCCATAAAGAAACACCCATAGTGTTTTTAATAATCGGCCCAGATAAGTAAAAATCCGCTTGGCGTTTATTCGACATCACACCACTATCAGGCGCTTGAAAGCCATACCCTACGCTGCCGCCCCATTTTTCAGGCGTTTTTTTGGTAATAATATTAATTACCCCACCCATAGCATCACTACCATATAGCGAGCTCATGGGCCCGCGAACAACCTCAACACGGTCAATAACTGATACCGGTGGTATGAAACTGCTATCTAGATCTTCATTATTTAATTCTCTTGGGTTAGCTGTTTCTGAGCGAACGCGTTTTCCGTCAACCAATACCAATGTGTACCCTTTAGGCATGCCCCTAATTGATATACCACTATTAGCACCTGAGCCAACAACGTTAACACCTGGCACTTCATTAGTAATATCTTGTAAAGAACTAAACGGGCGCTTTTCCAGAGTATCATTTGAAAGCACGCTAATACTTGCCGGTGAATTTTTGATTTCTTGAGAATATCCTGCAGCAGTCGTTACCGTTATTGGCCCTAAAGACAACGGCTGACTGTTAGTTTTGGCCTTTACTTTCTCTAACGTTACCGCATTTGTAGTGACAAACCGGTAACGTATATTAGTGCCAGACAATAAAACATTAAGCGCTTGAGCTGGGGTCAAATCACCTTTAACTTCAGCAGACATATACTGTGCTGTCGGTATCCCCGTGTATAAAACCTGAACGTTAGTAATAGCAGAAAAATCAGTAATAGCCTTTGACAATACTTTAGCTTCAAGATCAAATTGATAGCGTGCTGCGTGCTGGTGAGCAGTATTTTCAACTTGCGGTTTAACTGCAGTATTAGCCTGCAGTGAATGACTGGCTATGAACGCCAAGGTTAGTATTGAAAACAACCCAATACGTTTATTAACACGAAAATCCATTAAGCGCCCTTTAGTAAAAGTAATACGAATAATTTACACCTACAATTAAGACGTATCTCACTCACACTTTCCCCCAGTGCGGTTAAAAAAAATTATGCAGCTATTACAGCCAGAAAGAATTTAACTAGGGTGTGCGCTATTTGAAAGGTAAGAAAGAGGAGAAAAACTAACGCTTATTTAACCTGATCTTTAGTCAAGTTATTCACTCACACATTAATTTATTGTATTAATATTCGTTTTACTCTCAAGCCGGAGATAAATTTATTATTCGAAGTTCAGGTTCTTTAGTGCAACATGACTAAATAATCAGTTAGGCGAGTTTGTTTTAACGCTAAGGTTTCAGTGATCATTTCCAACGCAGCATCGGGGTCATTAATAGAAAACACACCACTAATCTGCAAATTATTAACTGAATCATCAGTAATAATTATTTTCCCTTTACGATAACGATTCAGTTTAGCAACAACCTCACTAAGCGCAGCGCTATAAAAAACAAGCTGCCCACGCTGCCAAGCATTAACCACTGCTGCATCAAATTCACTAACGGCGCCAATGCCCGTTGAAAAAAGCTTAGCTTGTTGATTTGCAGATAAGTTTTTCCTAAGTTTTCTAGCTTGATTCGACGTCAGTGCAACGCTTCCTTCAAACAGACTGACAGTGGCTGAGTCGCTATACAAACTAACATTAAATTGAGTGCCAGTAACAGTGACCGTCCCTTGTGTTGTATTTACCACAAAAGGGCGTTCACTATTTTTAGCAACATTAAATCTAGCCTCGCCTTGAAGCAATACCACTTCCCGTAACTGTTTGGTATAATTAACTTTAATTGCGCTATTAGTATTAAGGATAATTTCGCTATTATCATCCAGTTGCACAACTTTTTGCTCACCAACGTTACTGTAATAGTCACTTTGTAAGCGCAGCGGCCAGTTTTGTTGCCAACCAACACCTGCTATAGCAACAAAAAGCGCAACACTTGCAACGGCTGCATAAAATGGCCGTGATACACGCTTAATGAAGGTTTTTTGAACGGTTGGCTCTAATATTAAATCGTTTTCAGATAGTTCCGAGTGCGTCAGTACATCCCATAACGAACTCATATCATCGTATGCTACCCGATGTAAAGGGTCTGCAAGTAGCCAAGTATTGAACTGTGCTTTTAACTGACAGCCTTGTGATTCTTGAAGATCACTGTCGTGCATGCGGGCATGCCATACTGAAGCTTGCTCTAAGATAGCCTCCGGTATCTCAGCTGTATACTTACTTGCCATCTCAACCATACTGATTAAGCCTTACAAAAATACAACTTAACAAAAAGCAAATACCAATCAGAAAGTTTATTATAAAAATAACTTTTACTTGGTTGACCAACTTGATAAATGCGTAGTTAAAAATCGTTAAAATGGGTGAATAAATAAAAAAACTCAAACCTGTCGCCCCGCCTCTCGCAAGCATTGACGACAATGAACCATAGCTTTTGCAATGTGCTTTTCAACCGTTTTAATACTGATACCCAATATCTGCGATATTTCTCGCATTGTTAGTCCTTGCCTGCGATACAGTATAAATACTTCTCGGCATTTGTCTGGTAATTCGGCTATGGCCTGCTCTAATACAGCCAGTTGTTGTTTAGAAATTAATACATCAGTATGTGTAGGGGAAGGGCAAGCGACTTGCTCACATTGCCTTTGCTCTTGAGGCGACACTATTTGCGCTTGCCACTGCTGGGCTGTTTGTTGTTGACGAAATTGATCTACCAACAGATTACTAGCCATGCGATATAAGTAAGCTTTTGGGTTACTGGGTAACTCAATATGCGTATTAACAGCACGTAGCCATGTTTCCTGAACGACTTCCTCTGCAACGTCAACAGAACCCGCACGCAAGCGAATGTGTTTTACAAGCTCACCATAATAAGTCTCAACGGCTTGTGCTAAGGTTTGAAAAGGAAATGAAGCCAAGGTCTACTACTCACCTTAAATGCAATGTTTCGTCAATAAACGCTAATAATAACTTTTTGCATTAGCAAATGTAAAGAACTCCAGCAATTAAAGGCCATACATAAGCAACAGTAGCTTACCCACTTATGCTTATGTATTTAACTATTTTGGCATTACTTACCTTTGCCTCGCCAGCCGCTCCATACATCATCTATATCATCGGCTTTATTTCTGTTCTTTTTCTTACCAGTACCTTCAGGCTTGGCCATTGGCTTGTCATTTTTAAGCGCCTCGGCGGCATCAAGGTTGGCTTGGTTTACGGCAAAGCCTGTTACTTCTTCACGCTCTAGGCGTAGTTTGTTTTTCTTTTCGATAATTTTAAAGTGATGAAAGTCTTCATAATCAATCAGTGATAACGCTAAACCTACTTCACCAGCACGGCCACTTCGGCCAATGCGGTGCATGTAATCAGCAGGGCTACGCGGTAAGTTAAAGTTAATCACTACTGGCAGTTTGGCAATATCTAAACCACGGGCCGCAATATCCGTGGCTATTAGTACTTCTATTTCGCCATTTTTAAACTTTTCGATTACCCGAGTACGTTCACTTTGGCCTTTATCGCCATGGAATACTTGCGCATTAACGCCACGTTTTTCGAGCTTACTGGCTAAGTGCTCACAATCTTTTTTAGCGTTTACAAAAATCAGTGCTTGGCGCCATTGCTGCTGTTTAATTAAATGCGCTAAAACCGTAGTTTTCTCGCCTTTATTAACCGTAAATACGCGCTGTACTAAGGTGCTTTCGTCTTTGTTTTGAACTTGTATTTCAACCGGATTATTTAACAGCTCTTGCGTTAAAAGCGTTACTTGCTCTGGGAACGTCGCTGAAAACAACATGGTTTGTTTTTTAGCGGGCATAAGCGCTAATAAGTTAGCCAATTCTTCGGTAAAGCCAAGGCTTAATAAGCGATCGGCTTCATCAAGCACTAAGGTGCTGACTCTATCGAGCTTAATCGCATTACTTGAAATCAAATCAAGTAACCGCCCAGGGGTTGCCACGATAATATCGGCGCCGCCACGTAATGCCTGCATTTGCGTATTAACCGACACCCCACCAAACACCGCAACGGTTTTTATTGCGCCATTAAAATTTGCAGAATACGACTTAACACTATCAGCCACCTGCGTTGCCAGCTCTCGCGTTGGCACTAAAATCAGCCCTGTTACAAAATTACCTTTACTCGCTGCTTTTTTAGCGCCTTGCTCTAAAAATAGGGTTTGTAGCATAGGCAAAGCAAAGGTCGCTGTTTTACCAGAGCCGGTATTCGCCCCTGCAATTAAGTCACTGCCCGCCAAAATACTTGGAATTGCTTTTGCCTGAATCGGCGTAGGCTGGGTGTATTCAAGATCAGACAATCGAGCAATTAGCTCTGGGATAAGGCCAAGTTCGTTGAAATTACTAGGATTTGCGGCTGAGGTCATAAAAGGTGCGGGCTCATTACTAAAAATAGCCTGCAATTTTAGCGTATTTATTGCCCGTTAAGTAGAGATTAGTGATTTAAATGTAGTTTAGGTAACAGCTGAGCGCTTCGAGCTACAAATTACGAGCAGGTTTGTGATTTTTGTAAACTCGGATTTATCCCGCGCTTTTATTATTATGTTTAGAATAATCTTTTTAAACAAAGTATTTGGCTATGTTCCCAAGCTTTGCTGCAAAATAAAATCTGTAAGCCAGTAATTTGAAATTCCAGCCCCTTTAGAGCGGAGCTGGATTAAGTTTATTGATCTTTATTTATGTTAACTCCAGCGAATATCATGCTTACTTTTGGGCTTTGCTAATAGGGCGCAACACGACAATGGCCATTCCGAATAATAAGGTAGCAAGAATTACCATTCCTATTGCTCCAAAACTGTAAGCAAACCCTGCGATTCCAGACCAAATAGCGACACCAATATGCATCATGGTGATTCCCATAGACATTAATACGCCACGATGAGTTACCGATAATTCAGCGATATAGCTTTGTAAGGCCGGCGATCCGATCCCACCTGCCATCGACCAAAACGCTAACAACAAAAGCAGAATAGCCCAATGCTCTGTGGGATAAGAATAAAACCCGACACTAACAAGCAAACATACAATCAAAGCAACTCTCATTATTTGACGTCCATTGCCAAAACGCTGCATCAAACGGGGCATCAACATATTGCCAATCACACTTATTACCCCCAAAATGGCATATAAGCTCCCCACTAACCACATTGATACATTTAAGCTGTCACGTAAGTGCTGGCCAATAAGATTAAACAAACCAATACCGCCACCGAGACCAAAGCACATAGCAAGCAAGGCGCCTGCCGCACCTGGAATCGCCCATATTTTAACAGGTTGCTCTTTACTTATGTTTTGTGGACTCACCTTTTCAACTGGTAATTTGTTAGCAGCTAGTATTCCAAGTAAAGCAGCTACACACCAAGCACAAACTCCAAGAACGATAAATGCAGCGCGCCAAGAAAGCCATTCAGCTAAAATAGCTCCCACTGCAGGGCTCGCTATCATACCCAGAGTAAGGCCAGCTTGAACCCAAGCAATCCGTTTTACAGCATCTGCACCTGAAGAATCAGCGGCAATTGCAAAGGCAATAGGTAGCATACCTGCACTGGCAAGCCCTGTAAGTACTCGGGTCGTTAATCCCCATTCAAATGTATCTACTAATCCGGTCGCAATCGACGCAGCACCAAATAGCAATGCCGCAGGTAATAGCACCCACAAACGACCATGGCGATCAGATAATGCTCCCAATACAGGTGCAACCATTGCCAAAGCCACACTGTAAGCTGTAATAAATAAAGTGACCCGCTCTGGCTCAACTCCTAAATCGTTACCGATTGGAATCAAGATTGGCCCTAGCATCAGTTCATCCGCGCCCACTAAAAAAGCAATAAAGAATAATAATATTTTTAATAACATAGCATTTAACCTTTCACTACTTCTGCATATTGGGTATTAATAATAGATTGAATGTCCACTATTCGGTCTGGCCAATCAGCAACAAAGCTCTGCTCGTGTGAAACGATAATCACTGTTCCAGTGTATTCCATCAAGGCTTGTTTAAGTGCAGCTTTTACTTCCATATCTAAATGTGTTGTCGGTTCATCAAGCACTAATAAATTAGTCGGTTTTAATGCTAAACAACATAGCTTTACTTTAGTTTGCTCACCACCACTTAGCGATTCAATGGGCTGTATTGCTAATTTCCCCGCCACACCAAAACGCGCAAGCTGCTCTCTTGCGGTCTTATCATCCAACCCATCGCACACCGATTTGAGCAAATTTACCGGTGTCGCTTCAGGATAAGACCAATACAACTCTTGCTCAAAATAACCCAACTGCAAAACAGGTGATAATGCAATCACTCCCGATAATGGTGCTAATTCTCCGACTAAGGTTTTTAATAACGTTGATTTACCAATACCATTAAAACCTGTAATCACCACTTTTTCGCCACGCATAATAGTAAGAGAAATCGCTGGCAATAATGGCCTAGAGTAACCAATTACCAGATCCAATGTTTTAAGCATCTCTTGCGCATTAGAGGTTGAGCTTCTAAACATAAACGTTATTGGCTTATTTTGCTTAGGAGGCACCAGCCGTTCGATACGTGTTAGTTGTTTTTTGCGCCCATTAGCAATGCTGGCATTCACTCCAGCTCCATTTTTTGCAATGAACAGCTCCAACTTATCGATATGCTTTTTTTGAGCTTGGTATTGCTTAATATAAGCCGCATCATCATTGGCTTTCTGAGCCATAGACTTTGCCACATTACCTTTGTATTTTCGGATAGTTTGTCTATCTATATCGCATATATTAGTTGCGATACTATTCAAGAAGGCTTGATCGTGTGAAACCACCATAAACGCACCTTCAAACTCATTTAAGTACTCTGTTAGCCACTTAATATGTATAACATCTAAATAGTTAGTAGGCTCATCCAACAAAAGCACATCAGGTAAAAGTAATAATATCCTCGCCAACATCACCTTATGACGCTGTCCACCACTTAATTTAGCAAGTTGAGTCTGCATTCCAAATGCCGTGATCCCGAGCCCTTCAGCCATAGCATTAATTTTATTATCGATCACATAAAATGACTGACTTTCTAACTTTGTCTGGATCATTGCAGCTCGATTAAGCTGGCTTTGCTGAGTACTTTTTTTTGAGCAAGCATAAATATCTAACATTTGCGCTTCGAGTAAATACAGCTCAGAAAATGCTGTTCGCAAATAATCATATACCGAGAGCAAATCATTCATTTGAGCATGCTGATCAAGATAGCCAATTTTAATTGCAGGTTGCCAAATAATATCGCCCTCATCAGGTAATAACTCTGCTTGAAGCAGTTTAAGTAGGGTGCTTTTACCTACACCATTTGCACCGGTTACACCAACATGCTCACCAGCTAAAAGAGTAAACTCAGCATTTTGATATAAAGCTTTATCACCAATGTGGTAAGTAACACTTTTTAAATTTAATAAACTCATTGTTTTTACACCAAAAAAACGAGGGGCGGTATATGACATACCGGCCCCTCGTTTCAAGAATCATCGAAACTTTGTTTATGATTTTTTCTAACCATCAAAAACAAAAAAGGCCGACGATGAAGTTCATCGTCGGCCTTTTTCTGTAATGATCAGATACAACTACCCCTCCCTTATTTTAGAGGGATCACGTTATACCTGATGAAGATTCAGAAAACATCAAGCTCCGAGCAACACTTCATCGTGATAGTGCGCGGAGCAAAGCCTCCTGACAAAGTTCTTGAATAAGATGTAAAACATTACAGATAACTATAAAATTGAATAGTGCGGATTCTAGCTAAATATCTTTTTTCGGTCAATAGTTGAGCTGCGACGTATCCAAAGTATGCCTCTTTTACAACTGCCGGCTTTGGTTGATCCCGGTTCATTTTTGCTAATTTACTTTAAAATAAGACATACAAGCTCACACCAATGCTAGGCCTGCGTTTTTATCAATGGGGTATCTTGGCTTTTTAAGAACTCAACGGCCTTTGCTTGATATTCTTTAATAAAAGATTCTGAGGTTAATTTTTCTACCGTTGACAAAGAAGACCGCGCATATCCAACAACTTTACTAAAAGAGCGAGGGTGCTCTTTTCGCATTTGTTGTGCTTCCTTAACACCAAGTTCAAAAAATGCTGTTATATCGATTTTATCACTTGAAGAAAAACCTCTGTTCTGGAAGTTGATCCCTTCAAGAGAGCCCTTTACATCCATAACATCCCCCCAAAATGTTCCTCTGAGGCTTTCTGTGTTACCGCTTGCTCTTTGTGTATCCGACTCAAGTTTTCTCACCGCATCAACTATCCCTTTGAATTCATTGATCGACATATTACTAAAATCAAAGCCTTCAGGATTAAGCAGCGCACTATAGGGTGAGCTTTTTTGTGCTTCGCCAGTAAATGCAGCAATCGCTTCTGGCTCTGCCTCAGCCTCAGCCTCTATTTTAGCATCAGTATCTGTCACTTGCTGCTGAGGGGCTATCTGCGTTTTGGGCTGATTTATAGTAGTAAGACTTACCGCTTGATGGATATTAAAGTTAATAGTCATAAAAGTTCCTTTTTAGTTGTTCTGCATTCAAGTATTTCTGTATCGGCTGACTTACTTATTAGTTTAGGACTTATTTTGGGTACTTCACCTAAATCATTTTGCTAGACAGATATCGCCATATATACATTGTAGCCATGACGAAAAAAGCCTGTATTTCTGGCACGTTTATTAGCTACTCTGTAGGGGTTAGTGGTTTTAAAAATGGCTTTGATGAAAATATTCGACCCACTAGTTAGAACGAAGCGACGTTGTTCATTGATTTAGCTAGATAAAAACCATAGCACGACGGCTAAAGTAACTCTATCTGACTTCAGGTTAGAGAAAAACGATAGAAACAGGCAGCGCAGCACATACTTTTGAGCTAATAGGTATTTACTAATTTATCTAAAAATAAATAGATCTTTTGGTTCATAGCATCATAGTCATGAGCAAGTAATACTTCTGGCTCCTCAACAAAGCGGTATTTTGCAGTTTCACTAAGATCATCATGCTCAATTAGCAAGGCTACAACCTCTTTAGTTAGCTCCATATGACATTGAAAACCAAATACTCGCTCATTATAAGCAACGATTTGCCTTGGGCAGCCCTCGCTATATGCGATGATCTTTGCATCAGGTGTCAGCCCCGGCATATCATTGTGCCAATGACCGACTTCTAACACTTTATCGAAGTGCTCAAACAAGGGGTGCACTAAACCTGCTGGTGTTAAAGTAATTGGAAATTTACCAATCTCACGCTCAGGACTATGTTCATAATGAGCACCTAATGCTTCACCAATCAACTGAGCCCCTAAACAAACGCCAAGTACAATTTTCCCAGCAGCAATCGCTTTTAAGATTAGGGCTTGCTCACCTTTTGCATCAAAATAAGGGCATTGTTCAATTGTTGTATTAGGACTTTGAGGGCCACCCATTACAATTAAAATATCAATATCTTTAATCGCATCTAACAGAGGGCTACCTTCATACACCTTAGAATAACTAATAGTATAACCCTGCATTCTAGCCCAAGTTTCGTATGCACCTGGCGCTTCAAAATACTCATGGATAATAAAGTGAATATGCATTTTTTTGCCTTTTAAATAACAGAGGCTCACGATGATATACCAAATCAGAGCTATGCGTTTTATACTAACAGACACAAAACATCGATAAACCGCCACCATGCAAGCTAACGAGCTAATCCAAAGTTATACTCATAAACAGCTAATAACAAAAACAATTCATATGCCTGCTGGTTACGTTGATGATTTTCACTCACACCCATGGCATCAAATAGTGTTCCCATTTAAAGGTTTACTACAATCAAGCATTGGTGGTAAAAGCATAATAGTGCCTCATAATGCAATGCTATACATACCCGCAAACACGTCTCATAAATCTGTAGCAGTTACAAATACTGAGTTTTTAGCCATTTATCTTAATCCTGATGTATGGGTAGAGTAT
This sequence comes from Pseudoalteromonas sp. SG41-2, assembly GCF_014164535.1. NCBI lineage: Bacteria > Pseudomonadati > Pseudomonadota > Gammaproteobacteria > Alteromonadales > Pseudoalteromonadaceae > Pseudoalteromonas > Pseudoalteromonas sp. SG41-2. The sequence continues at coordinate 17,753 of NZ_JACJFK010000033.1, forward strand.
GCAAGTGAAGCTAAATCTTGCCTTGTAACTCCATTCATTAAACAGCTCATATTGCTCTTGTTTGAAAATGAAATGAGCCAACAATCAGAATCCAATACTACTCATTTATTACTAGTGCTCAGAGATCAAACTGTCATGGCTAATAGTTATGACATCCCCTTATTACTGCCAACCGATAAACGCCTGCTAGCAATTTTCAAACAACTCAAGCAACAACCTGATTTGTCATTCACGCTAAAAGAATGGGCTAAAAAAGTAGGGGCATCAGAACGCACTTTATCGAGAGTTTGCGCAAAAGAATTTAATCAATCTTTCTCATTGTGGCGGCAAAATATAAGACTCGTTTTATCTTTACAACTTTTGGATTCAAAGGGCTCGATTCAAGATATTGCATTAGAGTTAGGCTATACCTCTGATTCAGCTTACATTTACGCATTTAAAAAATTATTTAATCAGACCCCGAGTAAATATCGTCGCGATAGCTTAGCTCATAACTTAACGTTGAAAATTTAAAAAATCATTTAGAACTACTGGATGCATAATAGGACTTTTTATCGATAAAATATCGAAAAATTAAGTACCTGCTTGTATTACAGGTTTTTATTAAGCTGAGCTTCTAGCCGAATGCGTGTATCTTGTAAGTAATCTACATAAGGGTATGAGCCGTCTGCAATCGCTAAAGCAGATTCCACCTTTTCAAGAGCTTGGCGAGTATCACCTTGTATTTCATAGCCATAAGATAAAGCTGAAAGCGCATCGACTGATTTGGGGTGGTTTTTTATATTGTACTTAAACACCTCAATAGCACGGGTAAACTGCTTGCTGCCCGTTAAGTTATAACCGAGTGATCTAACAGCGCGATCTGGGGGCGATATCTGCTCACCCCATTGTTGAGATAAGTTTTGATAATAAGCATCAATAGACGCTACATCGTCAGTTAAAGCACTGATTGGCATTTGTTTAGGTAAAAATAAGTTGTGATAGGCATTAAATGCCCCAGCAACGGAAGTCAGGTTATGCGACACACCATCAAACGCATCACTAAAGAAGCGTAGCCCTCGCACTTTATGCGATTGTATAGCTTGCTGCAATTCATCGTACCTTTCGCGCATGATGCCGGCTTCTTCGCCAATATTGATGTAAACGTAACTGTTAAGCTCTTTCGTTTTAGCTATAAACGACTTTGTGCTTTTTACCGATGCGCCATAGTTCCACCAAACTGCAGGGCTATAAGCAATATGCGCTTGGAATAACTCAGATTTGGCCTGCAACGCATATAACGCAAATACACCACCCGCAGATGCGCCAGAAATCACTTTATAATTATGCGTACGATAATTCTTATTAACTAAAGGAATGAGCTCTTGTTCAAAGAACGCTAAAAACTTATCAGCACCGCCCCCTTCACCAACTGGGCCCTGTGGCTCCTTGTTCACGGTAGGATACATATCTCTAAGTCGATTAGTGTTTTCAATAGCGACAATAATAACCTCAGGCGCACGATTATCATTTTGTAAACGCTCAATAACAGCACTGGCAAGCGGTATATTACCCGCTCCATCTAAGCGATAAACAACAGGATATACCTTCTTTGGCTCAGCTTGGTAGCTCTTTGGTAACTGTACAACAACTGTGCGTTCTTCATTTAGAACAGCCGATTTAAATGTATGTGTGTGCTGAGAATAATCTACGGTTTGTTGTTTGGTGTTCGGTTGTGCCAAGGCACTTTGAGAACTAAAAATACTAAAGCTAAAAAAACACAGAGCGGTGATTAAGCGCATAACTAATCCCTTAGAGAATAATGAGTTACTTAAGCTAACAGAGTTTCAGGCACAAAAAAAGCGCATAAAGCGCTATTTATCGTCTTTAGTTTTATTTTCGAATATTTCGAATGTTGACATTGTTGCGAATATTTCGGATACTTACGTCATTGTACAATTTGTACTCGTCAATAGTAAGAGAGAAAAATGAACACAGCTACAAAATTACCCAGTGCTGAAGAAATAGCACTCGCTAAGCTTGGTAGCCAAGAGCTATCAGCTGTTATACAAGCCAATGGTGAGGCGCAAAGAATTAATGTGGTTGATCAACTAGGTAAATCTCATGAAGTAACGATCCCTGCAAGCGCATTAAATATGATGATCGAAGTACTTACTCAATTAGGGCAAGGCAACTCCGTTAGCATTACCCCTATTCATGCAGAACTAACAACACAGGAAGGTGCTGATATGCTAAATATGTCACGCCCAACATTTATAAAACTCCTTGATTCACAAGAAATCCCATTTACTCGCACGGGAAATCGTAGGAAAGTCGCTTTTGCCGATCTTATGCAATATAAACAACGCTTAGAAGAACAGCGTTTAGCATCACTTGCTGAATTATCAGCTTTAGATCAAGAAATGGATATGGGCTATTAATGTCATCATATACGGTAATCTTAGATGCATGTGTTATGTACCCTGCACCACTTCGTAGCTATTTGATGTATTTAGCCAATACAGGTTTATTCCGAGCTCGATGGACAGAGCAAATACATGATGAATGGACTCGAAACCTGCTTAAGAACAACCCAAGTATTGAGCATAAAGCACTTGAAATAATCAAAACGCTCATGAATGCTAACGTTCCTGATTGTTTAGTTGAAGGCTATGAGCCTTTAATTAACGGACTATGCTTACCCGACCAAGATGATAGACATGTAGTTGCAGCAGCCATTAAAGGCCAAGCAGAATCGATTATTACTTTTAATTTAAAAGATTTCCCAACACAAGAACTTGAGCAGCTCGGTTTAACAGCGATCCACCCCGATGAATTTTTATGTGATATGTTCGAACTAGACAGTAGCGCATGCGTAAAAGCCGCCCAACAACAGCGAAGTTCATTGAAAAAGCCAGCTATGACGCAAGAAGAGTTTTTAGCCTGTTTACAAAGGCAAAAACTACCAAGCTTTGTATCAAAATTAAAACGCTTTAGTTTGATGCTTTAACTCAAATAGCAATCAGAAAGTAGTTGTTTACTTAATAGTTTATTGAAAATAATAATGATTTTACATATTGCTCTGCGTTCATATTATTTACATTCTAACCGAGTGGAGTAATACTGTGAAAACCTGCTTCCTCTATAGTTTACCTATATGCCATTGCATCAGCCTAAATTAGATAACCCTGAAGACTTATACGTTATTAAAAAATATCAAGAAGAAATTGATTGGTTGAAAAATCCCTGTTACGAACCCGGACTAATGAACCTGCTGAATGAGTTTAAGGGTAAAGCTCAGAGAGAGTTACTTTCAGAGTTATTAAAGGAAATGAAACACCAAACAATTGCTGAAAAAATCCAAAATATTTCTTTTTTAGTGGATACGCTGGAGTCTTTAAAATTAACAGCTTCAGATACACTAATTGTCGCCACAGCGAAAAAATCAGAGTCTGATGGTTCCAATGCTTGGCTATATTTCTTTAAGTTTTATTTGGCTCAGCATAGAGAATGGAATGAAAGATCACTACAACCTACGATTGAATCAAGCATTGAGACTTTAACAAAATCCCCTAAAAATTATAAAAACATTATAATTTTTGACGACTTCATTGGTACTGGAAAAACAATAACAACAAAGGTGCGTGAATTTGAAGATAAACTAAAAGAAAAAAACCTTAAACTGCCCAACATTCATATTTTTTCATTGGCTGGTATGAAGTTTGGAGTTAGCCATGCAGAAAAAAAACTAGACTTAAATATCACATGCCCTACTCAAATTGAAAAAGGTATTTCAGATAAGTATACCTGCCCAAATGAGGTGAAAAATAAAAAAGCATTAATGGTATCAATGGAGTCTATGCTCAAAAGTAAGTATAGCCACAATGCTTTTACAGGTCAGTACAGTTTAGGCTATGAAGGTTCAGAGGCATTATTTCAGGTTCAATTTACTAATTGTCCTAATAATGTTTTTCCGATTTTCTGGATGCAACCTAGAAAAAAGGGTAAGTTTAGAAACACGCTTTTTTATAGGCTTTAACTTATGACTAACTCACTTGTAGCCTCAACCCTACGCCTTGCTTCAGATAGAAAAAAACACGAACTTCACGAACTAAATACGAAATTTAGAATGACTTACTCGCAAGCAGAAGAGGTTGTGCAATTCATCTCTGAGCTAGGTGTATTTCACAGAAATGACACAACCTTTGAAATAAATGATTCTTTAGATAAAACTCAAATAAGAAATTTATTCAATATATTAAAATATCGCCATTTAGAGCTTGAAGAAGAGATAATAGAAGTTTACAAAAATAATGCTATTTCAGTGAATAGCTTATATGTTCCAGATTTAGAAAGAATTGATCCAAAACTTAAGTATTGACGAAAAATTAAAATGAATTAGGATATTCCTTGGCTATTCAGTATTAGTGTTGGAGCGCTGCTCCCACGGGTGATTCGCCCGTGATGTTGAGGTTCTTTTTAGCCTCATTACATTCTATAGTTCAAAAAATAAAGATATCGTGATACTGAATAGCCGCCTTACTTAATGGAATTTACTTTGAAACCTATTTACGACAAGTGGTTTAATTTTTTAAAAGCTTCAAACCTTAGCCTGCAACAGTCAGAAGCTTTAGCTAAATATGCGAGCAGACTCGAAAATTCAAATTTCCCAGTTATATTTGAACAAAAGCACTTTTCAAAACTTCTAGGGCTTGAACTTAACCTATTAAGTAGAATGACTGGTGCTTCAAGCAATTTTTATAGATCCTTTGAATTTAAGAAAAAAAAGGGAGGGATTAGAGCCATTCGCTCTCCTTACCCCAAACTAGCTTATGTTCAAAAATGGATTAAAAAAGAAATTCTAGAAGAAATACCTATATCTAAATCAGCATTTGCTTACGTCAAAGGACGAAGCCACATTGATAATGCAAAAAAGCATATTGGCTCTAAAGATTTGTTTAAAATAGATATTATAGATTTTTTTGATCAGATTAAGTTCGAAAAAATTTATAATGCATTTATAGCCTGTGGATACTCACACAAGGTCAGCTTTGATTTAACGCAACTTTGTACTTTTTGGGGGAAATTACCCCAAGGGGCTCCAACAAGCCCAAGCCTCAGTAATATTGTATTAAAAAAATTAGACGATGAACTTTTTAACGTTTGTAAAGCTTCATCTTTAACATATACACGTTATGCTGATGATATCAGTGTTTCAGGTATAGAGATCTCACCTAAGATTAGGAATGAAATAATCGAGGTAGTAGAAAATAATGGTTATCCTGTAAATCATAAAAAAACTTATTTCGCGCAAGGCAAAGCCAAAAAAGTAGTTACAGGGTTAATTGTTACCGATTCTGAAGTTCGAGTGTCCAAATCTATGAGACGAGATTTTAGAAAAAAAAGTTTCTTTCTTCTTAAGAATGGAGTGAATGAATTAAATGGTAAAAATAAACCTATCAACCCTTTATACATAGATGAAATTATTGGTTTGGCTAGTTATATTTTGAAAGTAGAACCAAATAACAAATACGTTGCGACAGAATTAAAAAATTTGAAAAAATTAAAGCAAGATTTGTTTCTTAATTAAACTTGTATAAAAACTGACAGCTTACTGCTTGCCATACTTTTAAAACATCTCCCTCTAACGCAGCAGAACGAAACCTGAATAGAGGCACAAAAAAAGGCGCATCAAGCGCCTTTTTTATCTTTAACAGGTAACTCTCAACCTGTTGATTTTATTCAACTGTAACCGATTTTGCTAAGTTACGAGGTTGGTCAACGTCAGTGCCTTTAATTACCGCTACGTAGTACGAAAGTAACTGTAGTGGGATTGTATATACAACTGGAGCAATTACGTCATCTACGTGGTTTACGTTGATCACACGCATGGTTTCGTCTGACTCAAAGTGTGAGTCTTTATCAGCGAATACATAGATGATGCCGCCGCGCGCACGGACTTCTTCTACGTTTGATTTAAGCTTTTCAAGCAGTTCGTTGTTTGGTGCTACAACAATAATAGGCATGTCGGCATCAATTAACGCAAGCGGACCATGTTTGAGTTCACCTGCGGCGTATGCTTCAGCGTGAATATACGAAATTTCTTTAAGCTTAAGCGCGCCTTCCATTGCAATTGGGTATTGCGAACCGCGACCTAAAAACAGTGAGTGGTGCTTGTCGGCAAACTCTTCTGCAAGGTCAGCAATGCCATCAGCAAGTAATAAAGTTTCTTCTAACTTAGCTGGAAGCAATTTTATAGCGTTAACAATAGTGCCTTGATCTAGGCCTTTTTCTTGCGCGATAGACGCAGTAAGCATTAACAAACCAACTAATTGCGTGGTAAATGCTTTAGTCGAGGCTACACCAATTTCAGCACCGGCTTTGGTCATAAAGGCAAGGTCTGATTCGCGCACTAGCGATGAGCCTGGTACGTTACAAATAGTCATTGACCCCATGTAGCCTTGCTCTTTAGCTAAACGAAGCGCAGCTAAAGTATCAGCCGTTTCACCAGATTGTGAAATCGTTACTAGCAGGCTATTTTCGTGTACAAACGACTGACGGTAACGGAACTCAGAGGCAATTTCTACGTTACAGCTAACACCTGCAAATTGCTCAAGCCAGTAGCGGGCAACCATACCTGAGTGGTAAGACGTACCACAGGCAATAATTTGTACGTGTTTTACGTCTTTAAATATTTGCTGAGCGCTTTCACCAAAGGCATCAATCGCTACGCGGTCGTCGTTTAAACGTCCTTCAAGGGTGTTACGTACAGCAAGCGGCTGCTCGTAAATCTCTTTAAGCATGTAGTGACGGTATTCACCTTTACCTGATGCATCTTGTGTGATGTTTGATTCAATGACTTCACGTTCAACGGCATTGCCGTCTACATCAAAAATTTCCACACTGTTACGGGTGATACGCGCTACATCACCTTCTTCAAGGTAGATAAAGGTACGAGTTACTGGTAATAATGCAAGTTGATCAGAAGCAATAAAGTTTTCACCAAGGCCTAAACCAATAACTAACGGGCTGCCTGAGCGCGCTACAATAATTTCGTTATCGTTGGCTTTATCAAATACTACTGTACCAAATGCGCCATCAAACTGCTTAACAGCTGCTTGAACTGAGGCTAATAAAGTGGTGTGCTGCTGGCGAAGTTGATGAATTAAATGCACCATTACTTCGGTATCTGTGTCTGATAAAAACTCGTAACCATCGCCTTTCAGCGCTTCACGTAAGCTGGCGTGGTTTTCAATAATACCATTGTGCACTAAGGCAATTTCGCTGTTTGAAATATGCGGGTGCGCGTTTGCTTTCGTCACGCCGCCGTGAGTTGCCCAGCGAGTGTGTGCAATACCGGTAGTCCCTTTTACGCCAGCTTCATCAAGCGCGTTTTCAAGGTTTACTACTTTACCCACTGCTTTTACAGTATTAAGTGTATTACCATCTAAAAGTGCCACACCAGCTGAGTCGTAACCACGGTATTCAAGGCGCTTAAGGCCTTCAACTAAAATTTTATTTACTGGGCGTTCTGCAACTGCCCCAACTATTCCACACATAATTTCTCCTTTTGTACATGCCAAAGCGTCAACTTTGGGTTTGTATGTGTTGTTTAATATTTAAATGAACATCACAGGTGTTGTCGGCCTGTAATAAACACGAATTTTATAGCTCAGCGCAGATCAACTGCACACCACACGCTTGTATTGCTTGGCGAGTATCGAGTGCTAAGTTGCTGTCGGTGATAAGCGTAGTCACTTGCTGCCAAGGTAATTCTAAATTAGGGATTTTTCGGCCGATTTTTTCTGACTCCACCAGCACTATAACTTCACGAGCAGCGCCTGCCATAACTTGACTTAGGCCTACTAGTTCATTAAAGGTAGTAGTACCACGCTCAACATCAATGCCATCTGCACCAATAAATAGCTGATCAAAATCATAAGAACGTAAAACATTCTCTGCAACCTGCCCCTGAAACGACTCAGAATGCGGGTCCCACGTACCACCGGTCATCAAAAGTGTTGGCTCGTTTTCCAGCGCCAATAAGCGATTAGCCACTTTAATTGCATTAGTCATCACCACTAAACCGCGCTTATTACCCAGTTCAGGGATCATTGCTGCTGTAGTACGACCACTGTCGATAATAATGCGGTTATGATCTTTGATTAGTGCTGCTGCGGCTTTTGCAATCGCCACTTTACGTTTTGAATCAATATCATCGCTTACAATTTCTTGCGGCAATGCTATCGCGCCACCATAGCGGCGCAGTAATAGTCCGCTTTTTTCAAGCGCTGTTAAGTCTTTACGAATGGTTACTTCAGAGGTTTGAAACTGCTCAGCTAAAATATCTACGGCTACTTCACCTAACTCATTAACTTGAGTAAGAATAAGGTGACGACGTTGCTGGGTGTTTCGTTTAGTCATTAAGCAAACCATTTAAGTTTCGTTTCGAAAGTTACGAGATTTTAAACGAAACTATGAGAATGGCAAGGTGTAGATCAAAAAAAGCGCAAAATGCGCTTTTAATTAACCCCAAAACAATGGATTTCAAACGCATTTAAAACTATTGCATTAAAATCACTCACTGAATTTCAATTGTAATTATTTCACTAGTTCTACTACCTAAACGTTCAACTACAACCGTATTATTTATTTTGTCCACATAAAAATTTGGTCTGATCACACTAAAGTCAAACGTTTTAGAGCTTAGGCTAGAGCCATCAACATCATCTATATCGATTTCATTGAATGTTGTATTTATTAAGTTGTGGCTGCTCCATAAAATTTTACCGTTTACAACATCCCAGTTAGTATTTTTTTCTTTTGAAACAGTTATCTGCAGTGGGGTCATTGTTTTTAAATTAACATTAAAACGAGACAATTTGCCTGAATTATTACCTAATATATAGTCGCCTTTAAATTCTCTGACGAAACGATATCCCTCAAAAAGAATGGATTCTGTTTCTTCCTTAATAGAGTATTCAAAAACCAACCATTCACCATTACTTTTTCTGGTGTACAAAATAGATTTTTCATCTTCTGAGAAAGCAATATCGCCAATTAATTCATCCACTTTAGATATATCGGTTAGATTATTATTAAGCGTATTAAGTATAGCTATACGACCTTGGAGTTTAATTAATACATATTGCCCTGACAGAGAGGGTGCTATCAGCTCAAGCGACTTTTTCGTACTTAAAAACACCACCTTTTCCTTAGGCTTTTGTTTTTTATAAGAAGCTAAATCGCTTATACCTTTTAGTTTCTCGATCGCCCAAACCTTATCTCCCAATGGTTGATAATCTACAATACGACGTTGCCCTGATTGCTCACCATGAAACAATTCGATATCTTTAAAATTACTTAACGGCAATTTTTTCTCAGTAATTGTACTGATTCCATAGGTATCTCTAATAGCAAACAGCATGTTTGGGATCACCACATCAAGTGAGATAATACCTTGGCCTGTAGTGGCGATTTCATCTAAACGCCCAGTTTTAACATTTATTTTAGCTAGCTTTTTATCATCTAATAAAACAATGTGTTCATCATCAAGCCAATGAACATCATAAATAACCTCATTTTGATCATACTGAAAAAGTACACTGCCCGCCTTTAAATCTAAAACTCGAATAAAATTACGCTTACTATCCATATAAACTCGAAGTACAACCAACTTACCTGAATCTGGTGAAATATCAGCTCGGCTATCATGTTCTCCTTTTTGAGAGACAGAGGTCACTTCTTCTACCAAACCAGCGTCAGTATTGAATTTATAGATAAGCATTGCGCTTTCTCTACTTTTTTGAGCTGAAAAATAAATAACCTTACTTTCATTTTCATCGATAAACACATCTGAGATAAAATAAAAATGTGTCACTAAAACATCTATTTCATATTCTTTACTTTTAAGAGCTACCCGCTTTAATGATGCTGCATCACCGACATTATCAGAGAAGAATAAGTAATTTCCATCACGTGAGAAAGCTAAGCCCCCAGGTAACCTTGTATCATCAACTAGCACTTTTACTGTTTGACTATCTTGATCTTTTAAATAAATTTGATAGTCATTTCCACGTCTTAATTTACTTGTAAATGCGATAAACCGACCATCATTTGAAACTACCAGCGCTTTTTTTTCAGAGATAATCGAGTCTATAACTTTTGTAACGACATGTGATTCGTCATCAATATTTTCATATATAAAATAGGCTAACGAAATCAATAAAGCTATAATTGCAAAAAGCAGAAAAGTTTTCGTTTTTTTTGTGTTGTTACTTTCTGTGGAGCTCAGTTTTTTACTGTCTTCTGAGACCGACAATGTAGAAAATTTAGAGACAGGACAAATTAATTTATAGCCGCGCTTAGAAAGTGATTGTAGGTATTTAGGATTTTTGTGATCATCATTCAACACTAAGCGTATTTTACTAATAATCCGCCGTACAGCCGCATCTGAAACACAGCGGTCTTTCCATAAGTTTTCATGCAACTCATCCATTGATATATAACGCTCATGATGCTCAATTAAGTACATTAATACTGCAAATACTTGGGGCTCTAGTGTCACCACTTGCTTATCAAATTGCAAAGACATTCCATCTGTATCTAAGCAATATTCACCTAATTGAATCAACATACTTCCATTACAGCTCTTAACGGCCAATTTCTTTTACTTAGTCCAATCATAACCTACGCAACCTATCATTACCACAACAGCTTAACTACTTGATTTTAAACATAGTCACAGTTTGGTTACAGTAAAATTATTAATACATTATTGCCTAATTGATACGTTGCCGTATTTTCGTTTAAAAAAGGAATAACTATGAAATTTACATCCAAACTAATCTATCAAGGGTTGATAGGTTTATCTGTCGTTATGCTTATCTCTGGCTGGCAATTAGGCTTTGCAGATAATGCCGAAGTTATATCAAAAGACTCTGTCACCATTGCGAAGGTTGAGCGCGGTGATTTTTCAATTAAGGTTGATGGCTATGGCTCATTGCAATCAATCAATAAACGGCTTCTCACAGCTACAAGTAATGCGGTGGTTGACGAAATAAAACTAAAAGCGGGTGCTGTGGTTAACCATGACACTGTGATCCTCACTTTAAATAACCCCGAGCTAGAAAGTAAGCTCCGCTTGGCGTTAGCAAAGCTTAAAAATGCCAAAACCCAAAAACGGCAAACCGTATTACTGCAACAGCGTGAGTTGTTAAATAACGAGTCAACCGTGTCAGAGCTAAAAGCACAATCTGAAATAGCCATGCTGCAAGTTGAAGCAGAACGTACACTGGCTAAATCAGGTATTGTATCGGGGATCAGCGCGAAGAAAAATGAGCTCGAAGCCAAACAGCTATCAAAGCGTATTAACCTTGAAGAATCTAAGCTTGATAAATTAGCACAGATGCAAAAAGAGTCGCTTTCAATTCAAGATGACTTAATAGCCCAAGCGCAAGACGAGTTTGATGTCGCCAAATTAATGGTAGAGCAACTTTCAGTTAAAGCGGGAATGAATGGTGTTATTCAACGCTTGCCTTTAAGTTTAGGGCAAAGTGTCAGTGCAGGCTCTGAACTGGCACTAATAGGGAGCCTCTCCCCTCTAGTTGGTGAAATAAAAGTACCGCAAATTCAAGCTCATTTAATTCAAATAGGTATGACAGCCCAAATTAGCACCTTGAATGACCAGGTGCGCGGCCAAGTAGTGCGTGTAGATCCTGTGATCAGCGAAGGTGCTGTACAAATTGATATTGAGCTCGAGGTTTCTGAATCAGACACCATGAAACCCATGCAACAAGTAGATGCGACTATTTTTGCCGATGTACAAAAAGAGGTGAATTATATAAAACAACCAACAGGTGCAAGCGAAGGCAGTTATGGCTCATTATTTAAACTCACAATGGATAACAAAGCCGTTAAAGTTGAAGTGCAATACGGCAAAGCATCTGGCCAACTCATCCAAGTGTTGTCAGGGCTTGAGCCTGGTGAACAAGTCATTATTTCTACATTAGATATCCCCGCTGAAACAACAACAATAAAAATTGCTGGTTAAGGAAGAATAATATGAACACTGAAATTTTAAGAGTTAATAACCTAAGCAAGTCTTTTTCTAATGGCGAACAAGTCAGTCAAATTTTAAAAGGGATTAGCTTTACCGTGTACGACGGCGAGTTTATTTCTATTTCTGGGCCTTCTGGTTGCGGCAAGTCAACACTCCTTAACATTATGGGGCTGCTCGACACCCCTCAAAGTGGTGAATATTACATTGACGGTTTACTCGTCTCTGATATGGACTCAAACCAACGTGCGAAAGTACGCGGTAATCGCATTGGCTTTGTGTTTCAATCGTTTAACTTAATTGATGAAATGACCGTACTTGAAAACGTTGCGCTACCGCTAAAATATCGGGGAGACTCGCTATCTTCACGTAACGCAAGAGCGTTAGATTGCCTAGAAAAAGTAGGTTTGGCTGATAAAGCTGATTTACATCCGAATCAAATTTCTGGTGGTCAACAACAACGCGTATCGATTGCACGCGCACTAGCTGGCGATTCTGGCATCATGCTGGTCGATGAGCCCACAGGTAACTTAGACTCAAAAAACGGCGATGCAATCATGGCGTTAATAAAAGATCTTAATCAGCAAGGCACCACCATTGTATTGGTTACCCATGATCCCCGTTATGCCGATATGGCTACGCGCAATATCCAGTTAAGAGACGGTACTGTAGTTGCCCAAAACGATGAACTCGTGCCAAGCACACCTGCAAATGTAGAACAGGTTGCTCAGTCATGTTAAAAACTGCCTACAATACTTTTAAACGTGCCAAACAATACTATTTCACCACCGTTTTTACACTGGCACTTACACTGTCGATGGTGCTTAGTTCATTTAGCTTGGTTGATCTAGTGTTTTTCGCCCCACTACCTTATCAGCAGAGCGATAACTTATATTTGCTTGAAGGCACAATTAATTCTAAAGGTTATTCAGGGCCCGCTAGTAACTCAAAAATAATGAGCTACATACAGAGTGAAAATACCGTTTTTACTGATGTTGCTGCTTACCATCGGTGGACTGACTACAAGCTACTAGATAAACCAACAAGACCTGCTGTGGACGTAATACTTGCCACACATAATTTATTTGATCTACTCGGCGTACAACCCAAACTTGGTCGGTTATTTAACAAAACAGAAGCACTCGGTACTCAGCAAATGTCGGTCGTATTAGGCTACCGCGCTTGGCAAACCCACTATAGTGGTGACCCGAATATTGTTGGTAAAAAAATACAGCTCAATCAACGTCGCTTTACCGTTGTTGGTGTCGCCCCCGATGATCTTATATTACCCACTTATAGCAATATAAATGATGCAATATGGCTTCCTATTGATGCAGACGAAGCTTTTAACCCTAAAACATCTAACGGTTTCATGGGCGCGTATAAGAGTGTTGTTAGATTTAAGCCCACAGCCTCAGAGCAAGAGATCACGGAACAATTAGCTGACTTATCACTTAAAGGTGCACAGTTACATGCCGCTGATATTTTAAAAGATTTTACTGTCAATGCGCGTGTTACTGCATTTAATGATGCACTTAGGGGCGACAGCGGGAAGATTGTATTAATGCTATTATTGGGTGTGTGCTTATTGATGCTCATTGCACTTATCAACCTTTCTAGTATGCAGCTCGCTAAAGCCATTACGCGCATCAAACCCCTTGCAATCAGCTTTGCATTTGGGGCAAGCAAAAAACAACTAATTATTGAAACGTTAAAACACAATATTTTACTTATTAGTATTGCAGTGTTACTTGCTTTAACACTTACTCAAATCGGCTTTATCGTTATTCAAAACCTAGCAGCTGACGCCATTCAACGTTTAGACACGCTTTCTCTTAGCTTTAATACTTTGTTATTTTCAGCTTTTCTGATTATTAGTATTGCCTCACTTTATTCATTTATAGAACTTAGTGTAGTGAAAGAGCAAAACTTAATGAGCAGCCTACAAAGCAGCGGTAAAGGAACGGGTAAGCAAATGAGTTCAGCCACCAGCCATTTACTTGTTGGTCTGCAAATTTTGTTTTCGTTTTTAGTATTAACCACTGCTAGCCACGTAGTTTTAGTAACTCTTTCGGAAGCACTCAGAGATAACGGACTGGATACACAAGGTAAATATTCATTAACAATAAACTATAGTAATGTCGATAAATCCGGCGAACGTATTAATTTACACAAAGCAATTAACCAGAGGTTGCTGGCGCTTAATAATGTGAGCAGCTTAGCTGTGTCATCCGAAATGAGGCTGCCAAAAACGGTTAATGTCAATCAAATATATAACGAAGCTGGACAGTATATTGCCCAAGCACGTAATAGCTTAGTAACTGCCAATTACTTTACTGAACTTAACTTAACGATAACGGGTAATGGCTTTGCCAAAGGGGATGAACAACTCGAAAACCCACCGATCATTATCAATCAACGCCTTGCAGATTTACTTAATAAAAACAGTAATGAAGTACTAAACAGTAAAGTGAGTTTTGATAATAAAAGATATTACTCAATCATAGGTATTGTCAGCAACACCTATGTACCGGGCAGCCCTGAAAGTGAAGACTTTGAAGTTTTTACACCTAAAGATTACCCTGGTTGGCAACAATTTACATATTTGATTACTGTTGCAGATGAAAATAATGCAATTGCCCATATTCAACAAGCAGTATTAGAAGTAGACCAACGATTAGACATTAATAACATAGCCTCTTTAACAAGTATGTTTGATGAAAAAAGGCAACGTCACTTAAATGCAGCATGGCTGGCTATTGTTTTGGCATCAACATCGCTGCTTATGGTGTGTATTGGCATAAACGGTATTGTTAGCTATTTAGTTAAAGTGCGCAGATATAGCTTAGGCGTAAAACTTTCTATGGGGGCTGACAATTATAGGTTACTAAAAGAAAGCTTATTAGAACTCATGCAACCCATAATAATGAGCTTAGTGTTAGCCTTTTCGTTGGCATTTTTAATTATAGGCTATTGTATGTCATTACCTGGGGTTGACCTGCCTATAGACTGGTGGTTAACAACGATCATTTGGCTGGGTTTATTAGCGATATCAGTACTTGCCAGCTTTTTTCCGATCAACCAAACGTTACGACAAGATCCAATAAAGGCATTACGAAATGAGTAAAAAATGATACTCAGTCGCCGAGTATTTATAAACATCACCCGACTTTAATTTATTTTGCTTAAAGTCGGGTTTCATTGGATCACAACTGGTAATCCCGTTTGGTTAGCAGTCAATTTTGTTTTATTATCAATACATACTACTCATTAACTCCCTAAAACGATGACTCATCTAACTAGATTCAATAGCCTAGAAAAGCCACTGATTGAGCAACGCAAAGTCGCCCATGAGACTTGTCGCTTGTTTGCAAAAAGTCCCAGCAAAGGAAATTTAAAACGTATTAAGAGTTTGTTTACAGTGTGTGGTGAAGGAGTGATCATTGAGGCTGGCTTCCACTGTGACTATGGCTCGCAAATGCAAATTGGTGATCGTACTTTTATAAACATTAATTGTACGGTGTTAGATGCCCCCATTAGTGAGGGGGCAATTACGATTGGCAGTGATTGTTTAATTGGCCCGAACGTTCAACTATTGGCCGTATCTCATGCAGTCAATCCAGCCGAGCGACTCAATAAAGAGAACTTTGCAGCACCGATTACTATTGGCAATAACGTTTGGATTGGCGCGGGGGTTATTATTTTTGCAGCTATTACCATTGGCGATAATGCTGTTATTGGCGCAGGGTCGATAGTAACAAAAAATGTGGCAGCGAATACAGTTGTTGCAGGAAACCCCGCTGTTAAGATTAAAGATATTTAAGAGGCCTAAACAAGAAAAAGGTCTATCGGTGTTCTGATAGACCTTAAGTAGGGTTCTTTACTCGTTATTACTCATATCTTAGTGTTAACGATGGCCGTGTGCTGGCGGCTTTAAAGGCGAGGCTTGCAACCGTGAGCCAAGTAATTGCAGCAACACTTAGAGCTGCAACCAGATAAACCCACAGCGCTTGATCAACACGCTCATTAAAGTTGGCTAACCAATCGCCCACCAGCCAATAAGTTAGAGGAAAAGCGATTGCGATACTTGCGGCAACTAAAATCAAAAACTCTTTTGCTATTAAGTTCATAATGCTGATGCGTGATGCGCCAAGGACTTTGCGTACCGCGACTTCTTTTTGGCGACGTAGTACCGAGAATGATGCTAAGCCAAAGGTGCCCACGCACGCTAAAAATACGGCTAAACCAGAAAATAAAGTGACAAACTCGGTCGCTCGTTCATCATTACGATAAAGCGCACGGTAGTTTTCGCTCAGCATATCTATTTGTGGGTCGTGAATTGCGAGGTTCTCTTCTAAAATACTTGCAAGCTGCGCTTTAATAGGCTGTATTTTAGCAGCGTCCATGTCTACGATAACGCGGCCGTCCCAACTATTTGTGTAGCCACAAATTAAGATGGTAGAGGGCTGCGCGTCTTTAACACTGCCTACTTTAATATTTTTAACCACACCGACAACTGTTAAGATTAAATCTTTGCCATTGCCCGGACTTGTGCGCCATGTACTGCCAATTGCATCACTTGGTGTTGCATAACCGGCTTGTTTTACTAGCGACTCAGTCAATATGGCTGAAGCCGTTGCTTTAGTATCACTGACTTCACTAAACCAATCAGCAGCCATTTTTTCACTGAAATCTCGCCCAGCGACCAATGTTAGGCCCAATGTTTGGGCTATGTCGTTACCTGCGCCAATAATGGGTAAACTTTGTTTGGTAAATTGACCATTATCGGCCGTAAATGTAAGAGACGATTTATATGAGCCTGTTACATCAACATCCATAACGCTGACTTTGTTTACGCCATCAATCCCGTTAATACGATTTAGTAATGCTGTATTATTGTTGTGTAATATATCTTCAGCTGATATATCACTGATAACCAATTTACTTTCTTTGGTATAGCCCACTGGTAGAGACTGTAAATAAGCAAGCTGTTGTTGCAGCAATAAAGCGCCAATAATTAAACCGACAGATAATGCCGATTGTACAACTAATAAACCTTTTCTAACCGCAATGGCTGTGCGACCACGTTGCATGTCACCACTGAGCACTCTTTTTGCACTAAATGCTGACATAAACATGGCAGGATAGATCCCCGCAAGCAAACCAACTGATATTACAACAACAGCAATAGCGACGCCCAATAAAGAGTTATAATTAAGCGATAACTGCCTATCGACTAATTGATTAAAAGCAGGTGTTAGCAATTCAACCAACATACAGGCAATTAATGCTGCAATAATGGTAATAAGTAATGACTCGGTTAAAAACTGGCTTATAATTTGTAATTTACTCGCGCCAAGTGCTTTACGTACACCCACTTCCTTGGCACGTTTTGCCGATTGAGCAATACTCATATTAATAAAATTAAACGCAGCTAAAAGTACCAATAAAATACTCAAACCAATACAAATCCGCAGCGTTGAAAGCGAGCCATTCTTTTTCATTTCATAGTTAGAGTTGGAAGTTAAATGAATAGACGTTAGCGGATGTAATGTCATTTTTGCTAAATTTGGGTTTTCGTAAGCAATTTTCATGTAGCGTTGCTCAATAGTCTCTGCCAACTTTTCAACATCAGTACCTGGTTTTACTCGAATATAAGAGGCACTATTCATGTTTTGATATTGAGTATTGGCTGGTAACTCTTTAATTAACCCTTGAAAAAAGAAGTGCGTATTTTCAGGTAAATCAGCAAATACCGCCCCAACCTGCCAACGTTTACTCCCTTGTATTAAGGTTTCACCAATAATGTCCGTGCGGCCAAAAATACGTATAGCGTACTGCTCACTCAATGCGAGCATATTTGGTGTAGTAAGCACTTTGGCTAAGTCGCCTGCAACTAAGTCAATATTCACAAAATCAGCTATATTGGTGCTTGCCGACGCAATACTTTCTAACTTATAACCCACATCATCACGCACAAATTCAGCACCAGGCGGACTAGGCTCTAGTGATAGTATGTCTTCTATTTCAGCCATGTCTTTAAAGGTATTCATAAGATCTTTGTTGGTCATCGGCCCGCCAACCCCTAAAGATGTAAAATACTGATTAACACGATAAACACGCTCCGCATTGGGTTGCTGCTTATCATAAGACGCTTCGTAAAAGGCAAACATAGCCACTAAAATAGCCGCCGCTAAACCAATACTTAAACCAAGTACATTGAGCAAAAAATGTTGTTTTTGCTGCTTAAATGAGCGCATTGCGGTCATGATATAATTTTTAAACATTATCAAATTCCTTCTTACCCCAAGGGGTTAGAACAAAAACAGTTGGCAAGCCACAAAATCACTTACCATATCACTGAGGTACACATAAGACAGATCATGTTTGAGTGCAAAAGCACTTAATGTAATAAATAAGATTGCTGCACTAGATCTTATCAATTGCACAGCAACATGCTGCAATAAGTAACGATAGTAAACGAGCATTACGCAACAACAGCATCCGCAACACTTGATGATTGTTGCTGTAAATTCGCTTTATCAACCATCACTTGGCCATCAAGTAAGCGCACTAAGCGATCAGCGTAATTACCTTCTTTCTCTGAGTGGGTAACCATAATAACCGTGGTACCTTCTTTATTTAATTCACGCAACATCGCCATGACTTCATCACCATTTTTAGAGTCGAGGTTACCTGTTGGCTCATCGGCTAATATAAGCTTTGGATTGATGACTAATGCACGCGCAACGGCTACCCGCTGCTGCTGACCACCTGACAGTTGCTGTGGTAAATGCTCGCCTCGGTGATCAATACCTACGCGTTTTAAAATGGCTTCAACGCGATCTTTGCGCTCGCTTTTGCTTATTTTTTGATACTGTAATGGCAGCTCTACGTTCTCAAATACGGTAAGCTCATCAATTAAGTTAAAACTTTGAAATACAAAGCCAATTGATGCTTTACGAAGCTCTGACAATTGCTTTTCGCTATAGCCTGCAATGTCGGTTCCAGCAAAATCAAAGCTACCTGCACTTGGTGAATCCAACATACCTAAAATAGACAGCAAAGTTGATTTACCACAGCCAGAAGGCCCCATTATCGCTAAAAAATCACCTTCGGTTACGGTTAAGTTAATATTACTTAGCGCTGTAGTTTCAACATCTTGAGTACGAAATACGCGGCTTAAATTAGTTAGTTTGATCATTGTTATTTTCCTTAAAATTGTAGTTGCTGTGCTTTATCAAAGTTACTGTAGCTTGAGGTAATCACTTGATCCCCAGCATTGAGCCCTTCAAGCACTTCAAAATAGTTTTGATTCTTTTTGCCTAAGCGAATATCACGACGCACTGCTTTATCACCGCCTTGCTCAATAACATAAACCCAGTTACCGCCCGAGTTGGTGAAAAAGGCGCCACGTTTAAGCAGTAAGGCATTGTTTTTGTCGTCCCCTAGCATTAACTCAATATCAATGCTTTGCCCGCGCTTAATGCTTTTGGTGTTATTTGGTAAATCCACTTCAATTTGAAATTGCGACTGCTGTACGCGGCTATCAATTTTGCTCACCTTGGCGTTCACTGTGCCGCTTTCAAGTTCAATCATCACGGTCATATCACGCTGTACTTGGTTTAAATAAAACTCATCAAGGCGTATCACTAATTTATATTCATTTGGAATATCAATTTGGCCTAATCGCGCGCCACTGTTTTTAGATTCACCAATTTCCACATCAAGCTCGCTTAGGTAGCCTGAAACAGGTGCTTTGATTAATAAATTGTCGAGATTTCGACGCGCAAACTGCAGGTTTTTTTCAAGCATTTTAGCGCTGTCTGATAACTGTGCGACTTGCACCTCACGGATTGAGTTTTCTTGCTTTTGGCGCTCAATAGAGAGCTCTTTACGAGCTCGGTAATAATCTAAATCTTCTTCTAGCTCTGCAAGTTGATCCTGCGCTAATACGCCACTTTTAACTAAAGGTTTAGTTTGCTTTAAACGACGGGTAAGGTTTGTGATCTTTAGTTCGACTTCCAATAAGTCACGGCGTAGGTTTAACCGGCTGGTTTCCATGGTCATTTGCGTATTACGTAAAAAATTAAGCTGTTCAGTTACTTGTGCTTCGCGGCTCATTACATCAAGTTGCAAGTTAGTATTGCTTAAGCGCACCAAGGGTTGGCCTTTCTCAACATATTCGCCTTGCTCAACTAAACGCTCCTCAACTTGCCCACCGGCGATGGTATCAAGGTAAATACTGGTTTTTGGTACCACTTGACCGCGTAAGCTTAAGGCATCTTTAAATGCACCTTGTTTCACCGTGCTAACGGTTAAGCTACTGCGCTCAATATTCTGGCTACGACCTGTATTACCTGTTTGTGTAAACCCATACGCAGCGGCAGCAACACCCAATGCCAATGCTGCAAAGGTGAATTTCTTTAAATACTTTTGAGTAAATGAGCGTTCTATTTTCTTATCCATGTTGGCCACCTTGATACAGGTTTAATAAACTAATTACCGATAGTTATTACAAACGCTGTGCCAACTTTATTTAATATTAAAATTCAATACCTTATAATTAAATGAAATTATTATTATGTTTGTAGTGTCCGTTAATAGAACACTTTTTTATTTTATAAACGTCCATTTATGGACACTGTTCCTTTTTTGTTTTAGGCTAAATAAAACTCTATAAAAATAAAAATCATGAAACACACAGGCTCAATTTTAATTGTTGATGACAACCCCGATATTCTCATCGCCGCACGGCTGTTGCTAAAACAGCATTACCAAAGCGTTAAAACCACTGACAACCCATTTGATATTGCAGACATCATTAACGAGCAACGCAAAGTTGATCAGCCAATCGATGTGATCTTACTCGATATGAACTTTACCCAAGACTCCATCAGCGGCAAAGAAGGCTTTTATTGGCTGAAAAAAATCATCGAGCAAGATGCAAATATTGTTGTATTACTAATGACTGCCTACGGCGATATTCAACTTGCAGTAGATGCAATTAAAGCGGGGGCCTCTGATTTTATTGCCAAGCCTTGGCAAAACGAGCAATTACTTGGCGCTGTGGCGGCGGCTTTTTCACATGCCAAAGACAAACAGCAAGTAGGTCAACTAACTCTTCAGAAGGACGGCCTTAATCAAGTACTCAATAATCAGCCATTTGAGTTTTTAGGTCAAAGCGCCGCTATGCAGCAGGTATTCACCACCATTGAAAAAGCCGCACAAACTGATGCCAATATACTGATCACCGGCGAAAGCGGCACAGGTAAAGAACTCACCGCGCATGCCATTCATCAAGCAAGTATGCGCCATAATCAAACCTTTATGAGTTTAGACATGGGTGCTGTGGCACAAAACCTATTTGAAAGTGAGCTATTCGGCCATAAAAAAGGCGCATTTACCGATGCCAAAAGCGATCGAATTGGTAAATTTGAACTTGCCCAAGACGGTAGCTTATTTTTAGATGAGCTGGGTAATTTACCACTTGAACACCAAGCTAAATTACTGGCTGCACTACAAAATAGGCAAATAACACCAGTTGGCGGCAGTAAAGCGATTGATATTGATATTCGTCTTATTTGTGCCACTAACGATAACCTTGAGCAAGCAGTTATTGACGGGCGCTTTCGCCAAGATTTGCTATACCGGATAAACACCGTTGAAATTCGGCTACCGGCACTGAGAGAGCGCAGTGATGACATTCCATTATTAGCTAATTACTATCTAAAACACTTTGCGCAAAAATATAAACGCGACTTAACCATTAGCGATGATGATATGAATGCACTTTGCCAATACGCGTGGCCAGGTAATGTACGTGAATTGGCTCATGCTATAGAACGTGCTGTTATTTTAACTGAAGGAGATACACTAGATATAAGCTCAGTGGTTGGTAATACAACCGCACTTAGCACTGGCAATAGTGGTCAGGCGCTAAAAAGTGAGACTGAATACGATACCTTTGATTTAGATATTCTCGAGCAACGCACAGTTCGCGCAGCACTGAAGCACCATCAAGGTAATGTTAGTCATGCAGCCAAAGCGCTTGGTTTAACTCGCGGCGCGATGTATCGTCGCCTTGAAAAGTATAGGCTATAATCATGCGTGCTAATTTATTGCTTTCGTTTAATATTATCGCACTTATAAGTGCAAGTGCATTGCTTAGTTATGCATTACAAAAGCATGGTTTTTCAGCGACGACATTATTAATAATTTTAGTCGCCGTGGCGTTAATAGCGCATATTTTTACGCTATTTAAGCGCCAACAAAAACAAGCTGAAATGGTGATCCGCGCTTTAGCCAATGGCGACAGCACCTTAGGTCTTGGCCAACAACATCCAATGCTTAAGCAATTTGAGCAAGTAAAAACGCAAATGCAAACAGCACGCTTTAATGCCGAACAACAAGCGCAGTTTTTGCAAGCACTGCTTATTCATGTTGATTTAGCGGTTATGGTATGTGACGACAACGGCAAAGTGATTGAATCAAACCCAGCAGTCAGCAAACTACTGGGTAAAAGCTTCCAGCATCTACGAGAATTAGGCGCTGTTGGTGAACTAATTTTGAACGCCAAGAACAATATGCGCAGCACCACCTATTGGCAAAATGGCGAGCAGCACGACACGCTTTCTATCCAACTCAGTATCGCCGAAATACAAGGCAAAGTGCGTCGCGTAGTAAGCCTACAATCAATTCATGACCAACTACAACTCAAAGAACAACAAGCGTATAAACGCCTAACTAAAGTACTTACGCACGAAATTGCCAACTCTATTACCCCGCTTTCATCGTTAGCTGATACGTGCAGCAATTTACTGCCACAAGAACTGTGTTTTATTGATATTGAAGATAAACAAGACTTACAGCTTGCACTAAGCACCTTAGCATCAAGAACGGCACATTTAGGCGACTTTATTGCTCGTTTTCGCCAAGTTAGCAGCTTACCTAAACCTAATTTAGCGCCTGAAAATTTAGCCGATATGCTAGCGCGTATTGTCACCTTGCATCAACAACAGTCGCGTGAGCTGCAAATCAATATAGAACTTACAATTAAAAGCCAGCAATTAGTGATGCTAGACAGTAGTCAAATAGAGCAAGTATTAGTAAATCTTATAAAGAACGCATTTGAAGTGCTAAGCAGCAACAAAAAATATAACGCGCAAAGCCCCGCTCAGCCAAACATCAAGCTCAGCTTGGCACAAAACGCCAGCCAACAACTCTATGTTGAAGTGAGCGATAATGGCCCAGGCATCAGCGAACATGTGGTGGATATGATCTTCGTACCATTTTTTACCACTAAACAACAAGGATCAGGTATTGGCTTGAGCCTATCAAGGCAAATTATGCTCAACCACGGCGGTGATTTAATTTATGTACCAAAACCACAAGGCGCATGCTTTAGATGTGTGTTTGGTTAAATTAACTTAAAGATCAGTGGGCTTACCAATATAAGCCCGTAGCAAAAGCCCGCTTTAACTTGCCATGCTTTATATTTACCTGTGACTTTAATCCCTATAAATGGGCTTAATAGATCGATACGACGCGCACCAATAAACACCAACCAACAAATAATGAAAGTGAGGCTGAGTATAAATAATGGCTCCACCAAACCACCTAATTGCAGTTCAGACAAATAAAAGGCTAAGCCAATAATCACACTTTGATGTAATAAATAAAAAGGGAATACTGCACAGTTTAGTAAAGCCAGTTTAGGGTGATCGTGATTCAAAAAACGTTGTGCAAGTGCCAACATAAATAATACACCGACTAATCGTTGCGCGGTATACAGCATATCCATGCTGGTAATTTGCCATTGGCTGGCGGCAGGATTTTGCCAAATCATGTGATAACCCAGCACGACAACTAAATAACCTAAAATGAATACCACTAATAACGCCTGCCAGTGACGTAGCAGTTGGCTGTAAAATGCAGGCTGCCAAGCAAGCAAGTAACCGTAAAGTAAAAACAACGCGCCCATGGGGTATCGGAATGTATCACTCGGCCAGCTTAGCTTTAAAATACACAGCGGCAATAGCAATACAATAAAAATAGTAAATAACGAGCGCCCACATAAACGCGTGATTATTGTATGCACAGTAGCGTGATGAAGCAGCGGCATCGCTAGCACTAGCAATAAAGTAAATTGCCATAACGAACGCAAGTACCAAAGATGGTTTACATCGACATGAGGCCAAATCCCTGCTTGATAGTGATTAAATAAAGGGTTAGTTAAATTAAAGAACTGCTGGTAGAACTGCCAAAAGCTCATAGCTAAACCAACCTCTTGGCTCATTTGCGCATAAAGCTGAATAGGCACTATAAACCAAATGCCAAACAATAAAGGCAGTAATATTTTTACACTGCGCGTAGTTAAAAACATGCCTAAACTAAAGCGCGCAATAATAAAGCGCAGCGCTACTCCTGAAATAAACCAGATTAGTCCCATGCGCCACGGTGACAGTAACAACATGACATTTTCAACACTGCTAGACAAATACTGGCTTTTAAAATGAAATCCCCAGTTTTGGCTGTATAACATGCCGGTGTGATAAAAAATTAATAAACCAAACGCAATCACCCGTAGCCAATCTAAATCATAGCGGCGCGGTGGTAATTCAACGGCTTGATTAAACACATTTAGCCATGGCTGTAATAGCGTACGTGTTGTGTTTTTAATTACTATTTTAAGTTTCATGGTAGATTTAGCTTACGACTAATTAATAACAAATATGAACAACTATCTGCGTTAAGCAATCAGAAAAGGCTGATAAAACAGTCAGTAGGGATAAACGGTGGATATCAGGGATGATAAGTTTGGTGATCTATCACTATCTTGCTAGTCTAATGATGGTCTTTTAAAGAGTAACAATAATAATGATCTCCTTAACGCATTTTCAGCGCTACCAGAGATGGTATGCGGCATTATTTTTATCTAGTTATATTTTTATAAACAACACCATTAATGCCAGCTCAAACATTATGGAAGCCCAGCGCGATGGCGTACTCCCATTTATGATCTGGGAGCCGTTTGTATGGGAATATTCCAGCGCTATTGGCACCTTGTTGTTGTTTCCCGCTTTAGTTTGGCTATTAAAAACCCAGCCTTTTAATTGGCAAAAAATCCCCCGCTCATTACTGCTATATCTGCTGGCAAGCATTGCTTTTTCGTTATTGCATATTGGCATTATGGTCACCATTCGCAAGCTCATTTACACCGTACAAGGCATGTATTATGACTTTGGTTTGGTCTGGTTTGAATTACTTTATGAATACCGCAAAGACTTGTGGGGGTTCTTATTTTTAATTGCTGTTATTAAAACCTATCAATATGTAGTGAGCCAATTAAGTGGTGAAGCAGCACCGATCAGACAAGGCGAAGATACGCCTGAAAATTTAAATTTCGATAGACTACTGGTAAAAAAACTGGGAAAAGAATTTATTGTCCGCGTAGCACAAATAGACTGGCTTGAATCTAGCGGTAATTATGTAAATCTACATATTGATGCAAGAATTTACCCGTTACGTGCAACTATGAGCCAACTTATAACTCAGTTAGAACCGCAAGGGTTTTGCCGTATTCATCGCTCCCATGGCGTTCGGTTAGATGCGATTGAATCAATCACGCCACTACCGAGCGGAGACAGTGAAGTAAAACTTACAACCGGCAAAGTACTTAACTTATCGCGTCGCTATAAAGAGCAATTTAAGGGACAGTTAAATTCAACTACAAGTCATTCTTAACTCACGCTATGTTAAGCTAGCCTGATTTAGGTTAACCGCATTTATATTTTCGGAGTAGTTTAGTACGTGTCTTTAAATCGATTTATCCGCATTCTGCCATTGATTGTTATTTTATCCGGTTGTGAAACCACACCCGAACAACCATCTTCACAACCTGATATTAAGGCTAACCCAAATATTGTTGTTAAAGAACAAAACGAAAATATTGAGCAAATAGCTCCCTTAAGTCCTCAGGAACTCGATGATGTGTGGCAACGCATCCGAGCGCAGCTTACATTTTCCAATTCTAGCCACCCAGATGTGCAACAACGCATTGCATGGTATTTATCTCACCCAAACTATATGGATGAAATTAGTCGCCGTGCTGAGCCTTACCTTTATTATATAGTCACAGAGGTTGAAAAGCGGAACTTACCCATAGAATTAGCGTTAATGCCGCTAATTGAAAGTGACTTTGATGCCAGTGCCTATTCGCACAAGCATGCATCTGGACTTTGGCAATTAACGCCTGCCATTGCTAAGTACTTTAAGGTAAAAATTAGTCCTTGGTTCGATGGCCGCCAAGATGTGATCGACAGTACCCGCGCTGCTCTGGATTTTATGGAGTACTTATACAAACGCTTTGATGGTGATTGGTATCACGCTATAGCAGCCTATAACTTAGGTGAAGGCCGTGTACTTAGAGCGATCAGCAACAATAAAAAGCAAGGTAAACCAACTGACTTTTTCAGTTTAAAACTCCCTCAGCAAACCAGTCAGTATGTACCTAAACTACTTGCTGCGGCACAATTATTAAAAAGCCAAAAAATGGCGTTCCCTGCAATAGCAAATAAAGATGCAATTGCCAAAATAGCCATTTCTGGCTCAGTTATTTTAGATAATAAAGCCCAATGGCAACAGTTAGAGCCCTTAAACTACGGGGTCATTCGCTTTCCGGCGATTATTGATGCACCGCATCTCGTCGTTCCTGCTAGTGAGCAAAAGCAATTTGAGACTATGATTGCTGATCAAGATTCTAACGACTACAGCCAATGGCAACATTATACAGTTAAGCGTGGCGATAGTTTGAGCGTGATCGCTAAGCGCTACAAAGTAACTGTAAGCCAACTAAAAGCATTTAATAATTTGAAAAATAGTACCATACGTATTGGTCAAAAATTAGTGCTACCGCAGTTAGCCGATACGCAAATAGAGCATAAGGTTAAATCTGGCGAAAGCTTGTGGAAAATAGCCAACCATTACAAAGTCAGCATCACTAAGCTAAAACAATGGAACAGCCTTTCAAGCGATCGCTTAAAAATAGGCGATAAGCTAACCGTATTTTTATCAGCAAGTTAATAACATGAACGCTGGATAATAAGCCTATCTTCAGCGGCTATATGCAATGCTAACTGTGTTAGGCCTGAATAATTAAAGGGCTGCAATCATGCAGCCCTTTGTAAACAGTGATTAATCATCAGCTTGTGATTTAGTGTGGTACCAATTTACTGTGCGGGTCAGCATCATAATCAAACTTAGCACTACAAACACCAGTAAACTACCCATCAACAATGCGTAATCTTCTGCGCTTAATAGTCCGTAAAGTAAGCTGTATAAAAACAGAATAGCAATCAGAAACAACCCACCATGCTTAGTATTTTTCAACATTCCGGCCACATAAATACTTAGTAATAATGAAGAAGCTAATGCTGATAATAAGTAAGCAAGGTTAAATCCTAGGTGTTCACCAAGTGATATTAACAATAAGTAAAAAACGGCCAATGCTAAACCGACAAAGCCATATTGCACCGGATGAACAGGTTCGCTGCGAAGCACTTCGAGTAAAAAGAAGCTGGCAAATACCAATATCAGCACTAAAATTGCGTAGTTACTGGCACGATAGCTTTTTAAATAATGATCAACACCATCAACAAGATTAACTCCCATGCTACGTTGCTTAAATTGCTCGCACTGATTTTGAAAAACGCAATGCTGAAACAGCTCTTTTAAGTTGGTAGCAAAGTAATTTGTTTGCCAGTTGGCAGTAAAGCCTTGCTCTGAAATACTTGAGTCGATAGGTAAGTAATCGCCAACGAAACTTGGATGTGGCCAATCGGCTTGCATGCTAAGACTGGTTTCTTTGCCGATAGGAGCAATAGCTAGTTTACGCATTCCTTGTAGATTTAAATCAATTTGATAATCCAACATCTGTTGCTCTAGTAAAGCACTAAAATCGAGTTCAATATTAACGCCTTCGGGCAATTGCGCCAGTTTAGTGCCAGGCTGCAACGCATATTCTTGGTTATTTATGCGCATAGTACTACCCTGACCAATACCGCGAATATCTTTAATCGCCATCACCATATGCACCTGTTTTATCTTTTTACCGGCTAATTCATTTAAAGCCTTGGTATTAAATTGGCCTGCAAAGTGATTCGCGGAGCGATATAGCAACGCCTTATAAATACCTCGATATTTCTCAAAAGAGGATAATTCACTGTTTATTGTTAATGTTTCAGGTAGCAACAACTGCGTTTTTAACTGTTCAGTGGTGTTGCCTTCCACGGTGTGAGTTTCTATAAATTGCACTTGAATAAACGGCCCAATGACTTGTTGCTCGCCGCTGCTGCTTTTAGCAATATCAGCTTGCACTTGTTGCTGAAGTTCTGCACGTTCATCAATTAGGTTTTGGATCATAAAGATAGGCACTAATAACAGTACAATTAGGCCTATGATGATCACCAACTTCGTTTCAATTTTTTGTTTCATTATTATCTTTACTCCCTATTTAATATAGGAACTAGAGTAATCGACAAAAGTGGATTTTAAATGGTGCTTATATGGAGTCTTTATGGAGTTGGTAAAAACAGCTTAACGGATACGCCCTGCGGGGTATTATGGATGTCTAATTTTCCTTTATGCAACTTAACCACTTGTTCTACAAAGTTAAGCCCAAGGCCGGTACTTTTTTGTCCATTACTTCTGGCAAGCGAATAAAAACGTTCGGTTACTCTCTTTAACGCATAATCAGGTATCTTCGGGCCAGTATTTTCGACATTAATACAAAGCTCTCCTGCGGTTTGTGTGACCGTAATATTGATTTTCCCCTGCTCACATACAAAATCCAACGCGTTTTCAAACAAATTATACAAGCCTTGCTGTATTAAAAATTGATCCCCTACAAAGGCAACTTTGTTATCGCATACAACACTTAACTCTACTTGTTTGGTCATTAGCCTGCTGATACAAGAGGCTTTTATCTGCGCTAATAAAGCAGGTAAATCAATTAATTGCCGCTGTTCAAGTTCTGGGAGTTGCTCAAGCTTTGTTAGAGCTAACAACTTATCAATCAATTGCTGCATGCGCGTAGCTTCGGTTTCAATATTCTGAGCAAACAACTGTTGTTTATCTACCGTGGTAGGGGTTTGTAATATTTCACTGGCTCCTTTGATCGCTGACAATGGGCTTTTTAACTCATGCGTTAGAGTTTGCACATAATTTTCTACGTAACGCTTACCATCAAGCTGACGACGCATATTTTCAAGGGCATCACTGAGTAAGCTATATTCATAAAAAACTCTAAAGGTGGGTTTACTGGTTTTTTCACCGCGCCCCATTTTATCAGCATAGTCTGCAAGCTTATATAACGCAGTATTTATACGCCACGCGATTAACGCACCAATGATAAGTGCGAGTACACTCATTAACGCTAACCAAGTTAATACCCGATACCTAGAAATATCAATAAATGGCTGTACAGAACGGTTCGCTTTAGCAACTGTGACACTGCCAATTATCTCATCGTTATACATGATTGGTGCAGCAAAATGCATTACTGTTGATAGCGGATCATTAGGGTCTAATGCAGTTGAACGTGCCCCGTACTCACCACGTAAGGTGAGGTAAACGTCATTCCATTTAGAGAAATCATTACCAACATCCTGCTGCCATGAATCCAGCACTACAATCCCTTGTTGATCGGTTATATAAACTCGATGATTAACTGATTTTTTTTCAACACCCCAAATAGCAGCACCGGGATCACGCAAACCATAAAAGTTGATTTGCTTAGCAAAAGCGCTCTGTGCAATATCGCCGTTCGCCATTGGGTTGCTTGCTATTACAGCCAGCATGTTTGCCATATCGACCAGTGTTTCTTCACTCGCTTGGCGTACCGTTGGCTTGATCTCTCTCATAACTGTTGAGCTAACCAAGTAAGCGGTTAAAATCACTAATACAAAGTAGAGTAAAAACAGCCTCAGTCCAAGCGGGATCTTAGGCCATCTTTTAAGACGAGCAAATACCGTATTTGTTGGCTTAGGTAGATTCATAGTAATAACCAAAACCACGTTTAGTATGAATACATTCCGGAGCCGATACTGCGCGTAATTTATTGCGAATAGCCTTGATGTGACTATCTACATTACGAGCATAGATAGCATCTTGGTGATTTTGCGCCGACAACAATAATTGCTCACGGGAGAATACTTGGCGAGGATGGCTAATTAACTTATCCAGCAATTTAAATTCCAATGCTGTGAGAGCCAATGCTTGGTTTTGGAAATGATAATCAAAATTTTCGGCATAAAGGCCTGAGGCTTGTTCTGAAGAGATGGATACTTTACTCGCAGCTTCGCTATGTCTAATTCTAAGTTTAACCCTTGCAAGCACTTCTCGCGGGCTAAATGGCTTAGTAACATAATCATCGGCGCCTATTTCTAATCCCACAACACGATCAATTTCATCATTTCGGGCGGTAAGAAAAATAATTGGAACCGCTGAGAACTTTCTTATCTGTTTGCACAACTCAAAACCATTGGCATCAGGCAAACCAACATCCAAAATCACCAAGGCAGGCATATTGTTTTTAATATATTCAAGCCCCTCACCCGCTGTAGCAAACCACTGCACAGCAAAGCCATCTATTTCTAGAGTATGGATCAGTGTATCAGCGATCGCTTTCTCATCTTCAATGATCACAACCTGCGCAGTTGTCATGCAATTAATTCCTTTACTACAGCAAATTAGCAATGTTTATAGTTACAGTAACTATAAAGGCAGTCAATAGTTAGGTTTACGAGTTTATATTTTCTTATGGGGAGCGCGAGTTTTTTAAGATTAAAAAGTGGCAGTACACGCATGTCAAAGGTTAACGCTGACGGCTCGAAGCCAATAGCTTTCCTGCAGACGTAAAAAAGCCGCTTCATTTCTGAAGCGGCTTTCTCAATTTGGAGCCTGGCAATGTCCTACTTTCACATAGCAAATGCTACACTATCATCGGCGCTGTTTCGTTTCACTACTGAGTTCGGCAT
>NZ_JACJFK010000034.1:0-37562 GCF_014164535.1 Pseudoalteromonas sp. SG41-2
GGAGCGTTATCGATTGATGCGAAATCTTTAGCAACACCGCCGTATACTTTTGCAAGTACGTTAGTGATTGCTGCAGTTAGGGTAGTTTTACCGTGGTCAACGTGGCCGATTGTACCTACGTTTACATGCGGTTTTACGCGTTCAAACTTTGCTTTTGCCATCTTAAAAAATTCCTATAAAGAAATTAAAGGTTCAGTCCACTGTGGACCAAACCGAGCTAAAAATTACTTAACAGCGCGAGCTGTAATTATTGTGTCCGCAACATGTTTCGAGGCTTCAGCGTACTTCAAAAACTCCATAGAGTATGAGGCACGGCCTTGTGTTGCAGATCGTAGATCAGTAGCATAACCAAACATTTCAGAAAGCGGAACCTGGGCGTTAATTAATTTAAGTCCACCTAGCGCATCTTCCATGCCTTCGATCATACCGCGGCGACGGTTTAAGTCACCAACTACATCACCCATGTTTGCTTCAGGAGTGAGTACTTCAACCTTCATCATTGGCTCTAATAGTACAGGGTCTGCTTGTAGCGCACCTTGTTTCATTGCCAGTGAACCCGCTATTTTAAATGCCATTTCATTCGAATCTACATCATGGAATGAACCATCATATAAAGTCGCTTTCACACCAAGTAATGGGTAGCCTGCCAGCACACCTTGAGACATTTGCTCTTGGATGCCTTTATCTACCGCAGGGATGTATTCTTTTGGAACTGAGCCACCTACGGTTTCGTTAACGAACTCGTAAATTGGGGCTTCATCATCCGAAATATCCATCGGTTCAAGTTTAAGCCAGACATGACCATATTGACCACGTCCACCTGATTGACGTATGAATTTACCTTCAACTTTAACAGTTGAACGAATAGCTTCACGGTAAGAAACCTGCGGCTTACCAACGTTACATTCAACACTGAATTCACGTTTCATACGGTCGACAATGATATCAAGGTGAAGTTCACCCATACCAGAAATAATAGTCTGGCCTGATTCTTCGTCAGTTTGTACGCGAAAAGACGGATCTTCTGCCGCTAGTTTACCTAGCGCGATACCCATCTTATCTTGGTCAGCGATTGTGCGAGGCTCAACCGCAACAGAGATAACTGGTTCAGGGAATTCCATACGCTCAAGCGTAATAAT
Organism: Pseudoalteromonas sp. SG41-2; assembly: GCF_014164535.1. NCBI lineage: Bacteria > Pseudomonadati > Pseudomonadota > Gammaproteobacteria > Alteromonadales > Pseudoalteromonadaceae > Pseudoalteromonas > Pseudoalteromonas sp. SG41-2. The sequence continues at coordinate 1,140 of NZ_JACJFK010000034.1, forward strand.
AGAATTCGGATCACACAGTGTTTCACCTGTTGTTACGTCTTTGAGACCAATAGCCGCCGCAATATCACCTGCGTAGACTTCTTTGATCTCTTCACGTGAGTTTGAATGCATCTGAACGATACGGCCAAGACGCTCACGCTTACATTTTACTGGGTTGTATACCGCGTCACCCTGTTTAACAGTACCAGAGTAAACACGGAAGAAAGTTAAAGTACCAACGAACGGGTCTGTTGCAATTTTAAAAGCAAGTGCAGCAAACGGTGCGTTGTCATTAGCTGGACGTTCTTCCTCAGTACCATCTTCAAGGATACCTTGAATTTGTTTCACTTGTGTTGGTGCAGGCATATATTCAATAACGCCATCAAGCACAGCTTGAACGCCTTTATTTTTAAATGCACTACCACATGTAACTGGGACGATTTCGTTAGCCAATGTACGCTGACGCAAAGCATTTTTAATTTCTGCTTCGCTCAGGTCTTCACCTTCCAAATACTTATCCATTAGTTCTTCAGATGCTTCAGCAGCGCTTTCAACTAAGTTCGAGCGCCATTCTTCAGCTAAATCTTGAAGTTCTGCCGGTATTGCCTCATAGGTGAAAGTCATTCCCTGGTCTTCATCATTCCAGTTAATCATTTTCATTTTTATGAGGTCAATAACACCTTTAAAGTCGTCTTCAGCGCCTACTGGTAGCTGAATTGGAACAGGCGTTGCTCCAAGACGAGATTTCACCTGGCCAACAACCGTTAAGAAGTCAGCGCCAGTGCGATCCATTTTATTTACGAAGATCATTCTCGGAACTTCGTATTTGTTCGCTTGACGCCAAACTGTCTCAGTTTGCGGCTGTACACCAGATGAAGCACAAAGCACAACTACCGCACCATCAAGTACACGTAAAGAACGTTCTACTTCAATAGTGAAATCCACGTGCCCTGGAGTATCAATGATATTGATACGATGAGCGTCAAATTGCGCGTCCATCCCTTTCCAGAAACACGTTGTTGCAGCAGAAGTGATTGTGATACCACGCTCTTGTTCCTGCTCCATCCAGTCCATAGTTGCGGCGCCATCATGTACTTCACCGATCTTATGAGAAAGACCTGTGTAGAACAGAACACGTTCTGTTGTGGTGGTTTTGCCTGCATCTACGTGAGCAACAATACCGATATTGCGATAGCGCTCAAGTGGAGTTGTACGTGCCATAAAATCCTCTTAAAGGTTAAGGACAGATTACCAACGGTAATGTGCGAATGCTTTATTCGCTTCAGCCATACGGTGAACGTCTTCACGTTTCTTAACCGCAGTGCCTTTGTTGTCAGCAGCGTCAACAAGTTCTTGAGCTAAACGTAAGCCCATAGATTTCTCGCCACGCTTACGTGCAGCGTCTACTAACCAACGCATACCTAATGCGTTGCGACGTACTGGACGTACTTCTACTGGTACTTGATACGTTGAACCACCAACACGGCGAGATTTAACCTCAACCTGTGGACGGATGTTTTCAAGTGCAGTTTCAAAGATTTCAAGGTGCGATTTGCCTGATTTCTCAGCAGCCACATCTAGCGCACCGTAAACGATTTTTTCAGCAGTAGATTTCTTGCCGTCTAACATTACGATGTTAACGAATTTTGCAAGAAGTTCCGATCCGAACTTAGGATCTGGAAGAATTTTACGTTGACCTATTACGCGTCTTCTAGGCATTTTGTATCTCCGGTTTATTCAGGTTTGCTCTTTCGAGTCAATCACCCAAAACAATAATTAAAAATATTTAGTGCTTGGCCTTACTAACGGAATACAATTAGCCTTTAGGGCGTTTTGCACCGTATTTAGAACGAGCTTGACGACGGTCGCTAACGCCTGCACAGTCAAGTGCACCACGAACAGTGTGAAAACGCACACCTGGTAAATCTTTAACACGACCACCACGGATTAGGATTACACTATGCTCTTGAAGGTTATGACCTTCACCACCAATGTATGAAGTTACTTCGAAACCGTTAGTTAAACGTACACGAGCTACTTTACGTAACGCCGAGTTTGGTTTCTTAGGTGTAGTTGTATATACGCGAGTACATACACCGCGCTTTTGCGGACACGCTTTAAGCGCAGCTGAGTTACTTTTCGTAACCTTGCTACGACGTGGCTTACGCACTAGCTGGTTAATAGTTGCCATTTAAATAGCTCCTGAAATTAAAATTACTACTGAAAAAAATAAAAAAATCCGCCCTTTATTTACAAGCTCGTACCAAACGTGCAGGTAAATGGGTGGCGGAATTTTAATGAGCAAAGATTGAGCTGTCAACCTAAACCGTTAGCAAGGCAGTAGATAACTGCCTTGCAAAAACCTAATCTATTGATTAAGTTAGATTTATTGATTTCCAGATAAATCCGCGTTTAAAGCATCAGTTAGCGCTTGAGTTGCCTCTTCTGCACTTACTGTTTGCTCTTCAACTACAACTTTGCTCTGCTTACGACGAGCCATACGTTCTTGATGATACGCAAAACCGGTACCGGCTGGGATCAAACGACCCACAATTACGTTTTCTTTCAGACCGCGAAGTTCATCGCTCTTACCATTTACAGCGGCTTCAGTTAGGACACGAGTTGTCTCCTGGAACGAGGCTGCCGAGATGAAAGATTCTGTGGCTAGTGATGCTTTAGTGATACCCATTAATTGGATTTCATATTTAGCAGGTAACTTGCCTTGAGCTTCTAAGTCGCGGTTTGCGATATTAACGCGTGCCACTTCAATTTGCTCACCGGCTAAGAATTCACTATGGCCGCCGTCAAGGATCGTACACTTACGGATCATTTGACGGATAATTGTTTCAATGTGCTTGTCATTGATCTTAACGCCTTGCAAACGGTAAACCTCTTGCACTTCGTTAACGATATAGTTAGCAACATGAGTCACACCACGTAGGCGTAAGATGTCATGTGGTGATTCAGGACCATCGGCGATAACTTCACCTTTAGACACTTGCTCACCCTCAAACACGTTAAGTTGACGCCACTTAGGGATCATTTCTTCGTAATGATCGCCTTCAGCTGGAGTAATAACTAAACGCTTCTTACCTTTAGTCTCTTTACCGAAGCTAATCGTACCGGTGATCTCAGCTAAGATAGCTGGCTCTTTCGGTTTACGCGCTTCAAATAAGTCGGCTACGCGTGGTAGACCACCCGTGATATCACGAGTTTTCGAACCTTCCTGCGGAATACGTGCTAACACGTCACCTGGGTTTGCCGTTACACCGTCTGTTACTTCAATCGTAGTGTATGAAGGAAGACGAGTTTCTTGCAGACCGCGCTCTTCACTTTCGATGATAAGCTTCGGCTCTTTCGCATTTATCTTAGCAAGATCTTTAACAACTACACGGGTTAAACCTGTTAGTTCATCAGTCTGTGCTTCAGTGTTGGAGTCATCGATATCGCTGAACGATACTTTTGACTTATGCTCAAGAACGATTGGGTGACTATGCGGGTCCCAAGTAGCAACGATGTCGTTACCTTGAACTTCCGTATTGTCTTGTACTGTTAATACCGCACCGTAAGGTACTTTATAACGCTCTTTCTCACGACCATGGCTATCGATGATAGTGATTTCAGTAGAACGAGAGGTAATAACAATCTTACCGTCAGTGTTTAATACATATTTTGCGTTATGAAGCTTCAATGTACCGTTAGTTTTAACTTGTACATTGTTTTCAGCAGATGCTCTTGATGCTGCACCACCGATGTGGAAAGTACGCATCGTAAGCTGTGTACCCGGCTCACCGATTGATTGTGCCGCGATAACACCTACTGATTCACCCGCGTTGATGATATGACCACGTGCAAGGTCACGACCGTAACACTTAGCACATACACCAAAGTCGTTATCACAGGTGATAACTGAACGTACGCGAACCTCATCTACTGAGTGCTCTTCTAAAAGATCACACAGTTTTTCGTCAAGCATGATATTACGCTCTACTAGTACTGTATTAGTACCAGGGATCACAATATCTTCAGCAACAACACGACCAAGTACACGTTCGCGAAGTGCTTCTACAACGTCACCACCTTCAATAAGCGGTTTCATTGTTAAGCCATCTTCTGTGCCACAATCGTCTTCGTTGATTACCAAATCTTGTGCAACGTCTACTAGACGACGCGTTAGGTAACCCGAGTTCGCTGTTTTCAGTGCTGTATCGGCAAGACCTTTACGCGCACCGTGCGTTGAGATGAAGTACTGAAGTACGTTTAGACCTTCACGGAAGTTAGCGGTGATTGGCGTCTCGATGATTGAACCATCTGGACGTGCCATTAGACCACGCATACCTGCTAGCTGACGGATCTGAGCGGCACTACCACGAGCACCAGAGTCGGCCATCATAAACACTGAGTTAAATGACGGTTGCTCTTCTTCTTCACCTTGGGCATTGATAACCGTGTCTTTTGACAAGTTGGCCATCATTTCACGTGATAAGTTTTCATTTACACGTGACCAGATATCGATAACTTTATTGTACTTTTCACCAGCCGTTACAAGACCTGATTGGAATTGTTGGTTGATTTCAGTTACTTCAGCTTCAGCTGCTTCGATAATTGATGCTTTGATCGGTGGGATAACTAAGTCATCGATACCGATTGAAACACCTGACTTCATTGCGTAGTGGAAACCGGTATACATAACTTGGTCAGCAAAGATAACTGTATCTTTAAGACCAAGACGACGGTAACACTCGTTTAATAAGCCAGAAATTTGTTTCTTACCTAGGGCCTGATTGATTGACGAAAACGGCATGCCTTTTGGTAAAATAAGAGACAAAATTGCACGACCAACAGTTGTATCGATAACAGTTACAGTGTCTTCTACTACACCATTTTCGTTTTTAACTGATTCGCTAATACGTACTTTCACGCGAGCGTGAAGGTCTGCATTACCGCTGCGGTATGCTTTTTCTGCTTCTTTTGGATCTTTTAAGATCGCGCCTTCGCCTTTCGCGTTGATGCGGTCACGGGTCATATAATATAGACCCAATACAACGTCCTGTGATGGAACGATGATTGGCTCACCATTCGCAGGAGATAGGATGTTGTTTGTTGACATCATCAATGCACGAGCTTCAAGCTGCGCTTCAATCGTTAGCGGTACGTGTACCGCCATTTGGTCACCATCGAAGTCGGCGTTGTAGGCCGCACATACTAATGGATGCAAATGGATTGCTTTACCTTCAATAAGCACAGGTTCAAACGCTTGGATACCCAAACGGTGAAGTGTTGGTGCACGGTTAAGTAATACTGGATGTTCACGAATTACTTCGTCTAATACATCCCATACTTCCGGAACTTCACGCTCTACCATTTTCTTAGCAGCTTTGATTGTCGTAGCCATGCCGCGACGCTCTAGTTTGCCATAGATAAATGGTTTGAATAGCTCAAGTGCCATCTTCTTAGGAAGACCACATTGGTGAAGCTTAAGTGTAGGACCAACTGTGATTACAGAACGGCCTGAATAATCTACACGCTTACCAAGTAAGTTCTGACGGAAACGACCTTGCTTACCCTTGATCATATCAGCAAGAGATTTAAGCGGACGCTTGTTAGAACCTGTAATTGCACGACCACGACGACCGTTATCAAGTAGCGCATCAACCGCTTCTTGTAACATACGTTTTTCGTTGCGTACGATAATATCCGGTGCAGCTAAATCTAGTAGACGTTTAAGACGGTTATTACGGTTAATAACACGACGGTAAAGGTCATTTAGATCAGAAGTCGCAAAACGGCCACCATCAAGTGGTACTAATGGACGTAGATCAGGTGGCAATACTGGAAGTACTGTCATGATCATCCACTCAGGGTTATTACCTGACTGGTGGAACGATTCCATTAATTTAAGACGTTTAGTGATCTTCTTACGCTTAGTTTCAGAGTTAATTGTTGGTAACTCTTCACGCATTTCAGCAATTAATTGCGCAAGATCGAGTTCACGAAGCAAGTCTAATACTGCTTCAGCACCCATCTTCGCTTCAAACTCATCACCGTGCTCTTCTAGTGCATCTAGGTATTCTTCTTCACCTAATAGCTGACTACGCTCAAGCGTCGTCATGCCAGGCTCAGTTACTACGAATGATTCGAAGTAAAGAACACGTTCAATATCACGAAGCGTCATATCAAGCATTAAGCCAATACGTGACGGTAATGATTTTAAAAACCATATATGTGCAACTGGGCTCGCAAGGTCGATGTGACCCATACGATCGCGACGCACTTTAGTGAGTGTTACTTCAACGCCACACTTTTCACAGATCACACCACGGTGTTTAAGACGCTTATATTTACCACATAAGCATTCATAATCTTTCACTGGACCGAAAATACGGGCACAGAATAAGCCATCGCGCTCAGGCTTGAAAGTACGGTAGTTAATAGTCTCAGGTTTCTTTACTTCACCGTATGACCATGAACGAACCATGTCTGGTGAAGCAAGACCAATGCGAATTGCATCGAATTCTTCGGTCTTATTTTGTTGCTTCAGAAACTTAAGTAAGTCTTTCACCTTAGCTCTCCTGTCGGAGTTAATCTTGAGGACGGATGATTTCGTCCCTACATTCTATTCGGCCGTAACAGATGCTGCAGGCTAGCTGCAGCATCTAATTGGCTTAATTTTCTTCCAACTCGATGTTGATACCCAGTGAGCGGATTTCTTTCAACAATACGTTGAACGATTCTGGCATACCTGGTTCCATTTTATGGTTACCATCAACGATGTTTTTATACATCTTAGTACGACCGTTCACGTCATCCGATTTCACTGTTAACATTTCTTGTAGAGTGTAAGCGGCACCGTATGCTTCTAGTGCCCATACTTCCATCTCACCGAAACGCTGGCCACCGAACTGTGCTTTACCACCCAGCGGCTGCTGAGTAACAAGGCTATAAGAACCAGTAGAACGCGCATGCATTTTGTCATCAACTAAGTGATTCAGTTTCAGCATGTACATGTAACCAACAGTTACTTGACGTTCAAACTGATCGCCAGTACGGCCATCATAAAGTGTAACCTGACCACTACGAGGGTAGCCAGCTAGCTCAAGCATGTCTTTGATTTCGCTTTCTTTCGCGCCATCAAATGCAGGAGTAGCGATTGGTAAACCACCTTTTAAGTTTTCAGCCAAACGACGAATTTCGTCATCTGTGAAGCTAGCAATGTCTACGAACTGACGAGATTCACCAATTTCGTATGCTTGCTTGATGAAGTCACGTAGCTCATGAAGCTCACGTTGTTCTTTCATCATTTCTTCAATACGCTCACCAATACCACGAGCAGCTAGACCCATATGTGTTTCAAGGATCTGACCGATGTTCATACGTGATGGTACACCCAGCGGGTTAAGTACGATATCAACAGTACGACCTTTATCATCGTATGGCATATCTTCTACTGGTACGATAGTCGAGATAACACCTTTGTTACCGTGACGACCCGCCATTTTATCACCTGGTTGGATACGACGTTTAACAGCTAGGTATACTTTAACAATCTTAAGTACGCCTGGTGCTAAGTCATCACCTTGGGTAATTTTACGACGTTTGTTTTCAAACTTTTTATCGTATTCAGCTTTTAGCTCATCGTACTGGGCTGCTAGTTGCTCAAGTTCAGCTTGCTTATCTTCTTCAGCAAGGCTTTGAGTTAGTAGCTTCTCAGCATTCAATGACGCTAATCTATCTTCATCTTGACCGGCTGCGATAAGTAACTTACGAGCACGATCTAACACGCCTGCTTCAAGAATACGGAATTCTTCGTTAAAGTCTTTTTTCGCGTCACGAAGTTGCATTTCTTCAACTTCTAGCGCGCGCTTGTCTTTTTCAACACCATCACGGGTGAAGACTTGCACGTCAATTACAGTACCTGTTACAGAGTTTGGTACACGTAATGAGCTGTCTTTAACGTCAGACGCTTTCTCACCAAAGATAGCTCGTAGTAGCTTCTCTTCAGGAGTTAATTGCGTTTCGCCTTTCGGAGTCACTTTACCTACTAGGATATCGCCGCCTTTAACTTCAGCACCGATATAAACAACACCTGATTCATCAAGCTTGCCTAGTGCAGATTCACCCACATTCGGGATATCTGCAGTGATCTCTTCAGGACCTAACTTAGTATCACGGGCAACACACTGTAGTTCTTGAATATGGATAGTCGTTAGACGATCTTCTTCAACTACGCGCTCTGATAGTAAGATTGAATCCTCGAAGTTATAACCGTTCCATGGCATGAATGCCACGCGCAAGTTTTGACCAAGGGCTAAGTCACCTAAGTCAGTCGAAGGACCATCTGCTAACACGTCACCACGAGTAACCGGTTCGCCAACCATACAAGTTGGTTTTTGGTTAATACATGTGTTTTGGTTAGAACGTGTGTATTTGGTTAAGTTGTAGATGTCGATGCCCGCTTCACCAGGGATGCGTTCTTCTTCATGTACATTAACAACGATGCGACTTGCGTCAGCATACATTACTTCACCACCACGTTTAGCAACAATCGTTACACCAGAATCTTTCGCTAGTGTTAACTCAATACCAGTACCTACTAACGGTTTGTCCGCTTTCAATGTTGGTACTGCTTGACGTTGCATGTTTGAACCCATCAATGCACGGTTAGCATCATCGTGTTCTAGGAACGGGATAAGTGCTGCCGCTACAGAGATCACCTGTTGTGGTGATACATCCATATATTGCTGGTCCATGCGACCCATAAAGGTAGATTCACCTTTGTGACGACATGGGATTAATTCATCAACAAACTCATTGGTTTCAGTTAAGTTTGAGTTCGCCTGTGCGATAACAAACTGACCTTCTTCAATGGCTGATAAGTAATCAACTTCATCAGTTACTACACCGTCTACCACTTTGCGGTAAGGTGTTTCTAAGAAACCATAGTCATTGGTACGTGCGTACGTAGACAATGAGTTAATTAGACCGATGTTTGGACCCTCAGGAGTCTCGATTGGACATACGCGACCATAGTGAGTTACGTGAACGTCACGTACTTCAAAGCCAGCGCGTTCACGTGTAAGACCACCCGGCCCTAATGCAGAAATACGACGTTTGTGCGTCACTTCTGATAGCGGGTTATTTTGGTCCATGAACTGTGATAACTGAGACGAACCAAAGAACTCTTTAACTGCTGCCGAAATAGGCTTAGCGTTAATAAGATCTTGTGGCATGATCGCATCTAGGTCACCTAAGCTTAAACGCTCACGTACCGCACGCTCTACACGTACTAAACCTACACGGAACTGATTCTCAGCCATTTCGCCAACACTACGAATACGACGGTTGCCTAAGTGGTCGATATCATCAACATCGCCTTGACCGTTACGAATAGAAATTAATACTTTCATAACAGACACGATGTCTTCTTTGCTTAATGTGCCTGGGCCTGTGTCAGTGTCATAACCAACACGGCTATTGAACTTCATACGACCTACAGTAGATAAGTCATAACGTTCTTCAGAGAAGAACAAGTTCTCAAATAAGGCTTCAGCCGCGTCTTTCGTCGGTGGCTCGCCTGGGCGCATCATGCGATAAATTTCTACTAGTGCTTCTAAGCGGTTAGTGCTTGAATCAATACGTAAAGTATCAGAAATATATGCACCGCTGTCCACTTCATTGATATATAGAGTATCAATTTTAGTGTGACCTGCTTTAACCAATTCAGCCATTAACTCTAAAGTTAATTCATCATTCGCGTTTGCAATCACTTCACCCGTTGACTCATCAACGTAGTTTCTAGCAATTACACGGCCAATGATATACTCATGGGGTACTTCTAAATGGCTAATGCCTTTTTTCTCAATGCTCTTGATATGACGCGCTGTTACACGACGGCCAGACTCAACGAACACTTCACCGTCTTCACTTTTTATATCAAAGGCAGCGGTTTCACCACGTAAACGTGATGGCACAAGTTCCATAAGAACTTTACCGTCAGTTACTTCAAACGCAGTGGTTTCGAAGAAGATGTTTAAGATCTCTTCTGTCGTGTACTCAAGTGCACGCAACATGATTGACGCCGGTAATTTACGACGACGGTCAATACGTACATATAAGTTATCTTTTGCATCAAACTCAAAATCTAACCATGAACCACGGTATGGGATAACACGTGCGTTATAAAGCACTTTACCTGATGAGTGAGTTTTACCGCGGTCGTTATCAAAGAATACACCAGGGCTACGGTGTAGCTGAGAAACGATAACACGCTCTGTACCATTGATTACAAAAGTACCGGTATCGGTCATGAGCGGAATTTCGCCCATGTAAACTTCTTGCTCTTTAATGTCTTTAACTGTGCCTGGCGCTTCTTTATCCATCACCACAAGGCGTAGTTTTACGCGAAGTGGAGCAGAATAAGTCACACCGCGAATTTGACATTCTTTTACATCGAAAACTGGCTCACCAATACGATAACTTACGTATTGAAGCTCAGAATTTCCCGAGTAGCTTTTGATTGGGAACACAGAACGGAAGGCAGCTTCCAAACCATGATCGCCATCAGCGTCCGGCACTAAGAATTTTTTAAACGATTCTAACTGCGTTGACAGTAAGAAAGGTATATCCAAAACTTGTGGACGTTTACCAAAATCCTTACGGATACGTTTCTTTTCAGAATAAGAGTAAGCCATGGGGTTCCTCAGCTTGCTGATCTTTGACCCGACCTGTTCTTGTAAGAACAGACTTAACTGGCATCTAAGCCAAGATTGTACAACATTTAATTGTTGTTCCAATTAACTCCCACTTTAACACTAGCAAACTATAAAGCGTTGAAAGTAAAGAGAAAATTAGATTTTATTTGAGCTATAGGAATACATCGCTCTATAGCGCAAAAAGGCCGGTGATTAAATAATCACCAGCCCTTGCCTGATTTCTCAGACAGCGAACTTAGCAAAAGCTAAATTACTTAACCTCAACTTCAGCACCAGCTTCAGTAAGGTCTTTAGCAAGAGCTTCAGCTTCTTCTTTAGATACACCTTCTTTAACAGGTGTAGGAGCAGCTTCAACAAGAGCTTTCGCTTCTTTAAGGCCTAGGCCAGTTGCGCTACGAACAGCTTTGATTGCCGCAACTTTATTAGCGCCAGCGCCAGTAAGGATTACGTCAAATTCTGTTTTCTCTTCAGCAGCTTCAGCAGCAGGACCTGCTACCATAGCAGCTGCAGCAGTTACGCCGAATTTTTCTTCCATTGCTTCAACAAGAGCAACAACGTCCATTACTGACATTTCAGCAATTGCGTCAAGGATTTGGTCTTTAGTTACAGACATTACAAATTTCCTAATAATTAACGGACTCTAGGTCCAAAAAAATTTTACACCGAAAGATTGATTAAACAGCTTAAAATTAAGCAGCTTGCTCTTCTTTCTGTACACGTACTGCTTCAATTGTTTTACACAATTTGCCAGCAGACGCTTCTTTCATAGCGCTCATTAAGCGTGCAACAGCTTCGTCGTATGTAGGTAATGTAGCAAGCATTGCTGCATCAACAACATTTCCTTCAAAAGCGGCCGTTTTAAGCTCAAATTTCTCGTTCTTCTTTGCAAAAGCAGAAAAGATACGCGCAGCAGCACCTGGGTGCTCTGATGAGAAAGCGATTAAGCTTGGACCAACAAATGAATCAGAAAGGCACTCAAACTGTGTTCCTTCAAGAGCACGTTTTGCTAAAGTGTTACGGACAACTTTCATCCAAACACCATTTGCACGAGCTTCTTTACGAAGGGCAGTGATTGCGCCAACTGTTACACCACGAGAATCTGCAACAACTGCAGATAGAGCACCATTGGCTGCTTCGTTGACTTCAGCAACAATTGCTTTTTTGCCTTGAAGATTTAAAGCCATGGGTGTTACTCCTGGTTTAATGGGTTACCGTACATCGGCTTCCCTGTTCTACTCTTCCCTACCAAACAAGATAGAGATGCTTTTTACGGCGAGAGCCAGAAGATTAGGAAAAATCTATCTGGGGATTCACACCGTCTACGTAGGTGAATATTAAGGCCGAAGCCACCTACGGTCTTGGACGGAAGCCCAATTTATCGTTTTGCCCGAAGGCGCACCGAAATTATGGACTTCAACCCGAATTCTTTACTTGTTGAGAAAACAAAATTTCTCAACAAAATGGCGCAAAATTATAGTATAAATTTCACGCCATGTAAACACTCAATTAAACAACAGTTGTTGTTAAAGTGCTTTGGTCAACAGAAACACCTGCGCCCATTGTTGTAGAGATGGTTACTTTCTTAACGTAAACACCTTTTGCTTGTGAAGGCTTAGCCTTCTTAAGCGCAACAATTAGCGACTCAAGGTTTTGTTGAAGTTGCTCAACTGTGAAATCAACCTTACCAATAGTAGTATGGATGATACCATTTTTGTCATTGCGGTAACGCACTTGACCAGCTTTAGCATTTTTAACTGCTTCTGCAACGTTAGGTGTTACAGTACCAGTTTTAGGGTTTGGCATTAGACCACGTGGGCCTAAGATTTGACCTAGTTGACCAACAACACGCATAGCGTCTGGTGATGCAACAACAACGTCAAAGTTCATCTCGCCTTTCTTAACTAGCTCAGCAAGATCTTCCATACCTACTAGTTCAGCACCAGCTTCTTTCGCAGCTTCTGCGTTAGCGCCTTGTGTGAACACTGCAACGCGAACGTCACGACCAGTACCGTTAGGTAGTACAGTTGCACCACGAACGTTTTGGTCAGATTTACGAGCATCGATACCAAGGTTAACAGCAACGTCAACACTTTCTACGAATTTAGCTGTCGCTAACTCTTTTAAAAGAGCAACTGCTTCGGTGATTTCGTAATCTTTAGTCGCTTCCACTTTTTCGCGGATAGTACGCATACGTTTAGTTAATTTAGCCATTATCTTAGTCCTCTACGTTCAAGCCCATCGCACGCGCAGAACCTGCGATAGTGCGAACCGCAGCTTCTAAATCAGAAGCTGTAAGGTCAGGTTTCTTTGTCTCAACGATTTCTTCAAGTTGAGCACGAGTTACTGTGCCTACTTTTTCAGTGTTAGGACGGCCTGAACCAGATTTGATACCTGCAGCTTTCTTAAGTAAGTAAGCAGCCGGTGGCGTTTTCATGTCGAACGTAAATGAACGGTCGCCGTAAACAGAGATCACTACAGGAACTGGAGCGCCTTTTTCGATAGATTCTGTACGTGCGTTGAACGCTTTACAGAATTCCATGATGTTTACACCGTGTTGACCTAGTGCTGGACCTACTGGAGGACTAGGGTTAGCCATACCAGCAGCAACTTGTAGCTTGATTAGAGCTTCAACTTTCTTAGCCATTATAAATACCTCATTAGGTGGGTCTTAGCCTTGTGCGCGCGAGGACGCGTACTCTAGCGGCTTCCCAGTTTAAAAATTGGTTTCTCACTTTTCTGTATACAAACCAAGAAATGCTTACTTTGAATACAAAAAGGCCGCTGATTATAAGTTAATCAGCGGCCTTTTTCAAGCTTTATACCAAACAATATATTTTTTGGTATAAATCAGTTAATTTGTTTATCTATCTTGCTCAACTTGACCAAACTCAAGTTCAACAGGAGTAGAACGACCAAAGATAAGTACCGATACTTTTACGCGGCTCTTTTCATAGTCAACAGCTTCAACCACACCACTGAAATCAGCAAATGGGCCGTCAACAACACGTACCACTTCACCTGGTTCAAATAACGTTGCAGGCTTAGGCGCTTCAGCGTTTTCTTGTAAGCGGTTAAGAATACGATCAGCTTCTTTAGCGCTAATTGGTGCTGGACGATCAGACGTACCACCGATAAAGCCCATAACACGCGCGGTGCTATTTACTAAATGCCAGCTTTTATCGTTCATATCCATTTGGATAAGTACATAACCTGGGAAGAACTTGCGCTCAGATTTACGCTTTTGACCAGCGCGCATCTCAACCACTTCTTCAGTAGGTACTAATACTTCACCAAAGCTATCTTCCAAACCTTCGATCTTGATATGCTCAAGAATAGTTTGTGCAACACGCTTCTCATAACCTGAGAAAGCCTGTACTACGTACCAACGTAGTTTCTTTTCGTTGTTCTCATCCGACATGGGATCAGATCTCCAATCCAGTTAAAAAGCCTACTGCGCGGAATAAAATGCCATCTAATCCCCAAAGGATAAGTGCCATAATCGCAGTTGCAACCATTACAATAAATGTCGTATGGGTAGTTTCTTGGCGCGTAGGCCACACTACTTTACGTACTTCGATGCGTGCTTCTTTTGCAAAAGCAAGGAAGGTACGCCCTTTTTCAGTTTGTGATGCAATCCCCAAACCAGCGGCAACAGCAACCACAACACCAATAGCACGTAATAACACAGACTGATCTGCGTACATATAGTTACCAACTACTGCGCCTGCAAGTAGCGCAATTGCCACAAGCCACTTTACTGAATCCATCGCACTTGATGGAGTTTCTACATTCGTGCTCATAATATTATTACCTTAACTACAGACACAACAACCCTACACTATGGCAGGGTTAATCCATTAAAATCCAAACTTAAAAACAGACTTATTTAAACCGATTTTTAACCTCAGACTTTACCCACAAACAGGATAAAATGGCAGGGGCGGAGAGACTCGAACTCCCAACCATCGGTTTTGGAGACCGCTGTTCTACCAATTGGAACTACGCCCCTGCAAAGTGGATGCCTATTATACTTACGCAATTCATTAACACAAGTGTAAAAGATGCCCATAAGTCAAAATCTCATCACTAGATTGAAAAATCCATCTTAACATTGATTAAAAAGCAGTTTATGATTGTTTCAATTCAAGGGATATTACTACGCACGAGGAAGCACGTGCTAACAATAAAAACAACTATCTATACGGCCATTATTGGTTTTTTATGGCTATTTCATAACAGCGCGCTGGCACTGTCTTTACATTTAGACTCCTTCTCTAATGAACAGGGGTTAACGCAAAACTCTGTCACTTGCAGCATAACTGATCGCCGTGGTTTTCATTGGTTCGCCACCCAAGGTGGGCTCAACCGTTTTGATGGTTATGAATTTAAACGCTTTAAGTCTCATCCAACCCAGCCAAGTCTATCGAGTAATTGGATCACCGACTGTGTTACCACTGACAATAATCTGCTGTGGTTTTCTACAGCTACACAAGGGCTAAACGCCCTAAATACAGAAACCGGTATATTCACTCATTTTAACCGTAACAGTCCATTAGCGATTAAAGATAACCGCATTTGGTCAATGCTTACTGATCAACACAATAATTTATGGTTAGGCCATGAAGATGGTAACTTAACTCGCCTAAATGTAGCCGAGCATGAAACTGCCTACTTTACCTACTCGCCAAACACCCAAGGTAGTATTATTTTTCAGGATATGGTGATTGATGCTAAGCAAAATTTATGGCTGGCCAGTAATGAAGGATTAATAAAATTTGATACAAAAACAGCTAAATTTAGCCACTTTTCAGCAAGTAAAAAGCAACTATGGCGCCTAAAACTCACGCCACAAGGGCAGCTACTGATTGCCAGTAAAACAGGGCTTAGTGTCTTTGATTTAGAAAGTGAACAGTTTAATGATATAAAACAACTAGATGGTATATGGATAAGCGATATTTTAATCGATAATAACGAGCATCTTTGGCTTAGCAGCTACGGCCAAGGCTTATATTATAATCCCAACTATCAAACAACTCTGACAAGCTTTAGCCAATTTAAACACCTTCCACAGCAACGTCATGGGCTTGTTAATGATTACTTACTGTCTTTGTATCAAGACCAGCAAGGTATTCTGTGGATAGGCACTGATGGTTATGGGTTACAACGCTACGATATGCGCCAAAATCAATTTAATCATCAACAACACAGCGATGGCCCTAACAGTATTAGCCATGATTTTATCCGGGCCTTACTTAAAGATTCGCAAGGGCAATTATGGGTCGGTACCCGCAACGGGTTAAATAGACAAACAAAAGACGGCTTTGTGCGCTATCACGTCGATACCAGCAACCTTACCAACAACAATATATTCAGCCTTCATGAAGATAGCCAGCAGCGTATTTGGATTGGCACCTATGGTGGCGGTTTATTGCGTTATAACCGCGAAAGCGATGACTTTACATCATTCACAGTGCAAAGCCACCAGCTCAGCAGCAATAACATTTATGCGATCACCAGCGATCGGAACGGCAACTTATGGTTGGGAAGCAATCAAGGTTTAAGTCTGTTTAACCCAGATAACTTGACCGTTGAGCATTTTAAGCACTCGGAACAACACAATAGTATATCGAACAACACCGTATTTAGCCTCGTTTACGATAACGTTGCTAATGCAATTTGGGCTGGTACTCGAGTCGGCTTAAATAAACTCACCCTCAACAACAATGAATTTAGCCATTATCAAGCCGATCAAACAAACCTAAATAGCTTAAGTCATAACATGGTTACCGCCCTTCATCTGCAAGATGACAATACACTGTGGGTGGGTACTTTTGGAGGCTTAAATAAACTGAATAAAACAACGGCAGAGATAACCCGAATCACCGAGCATGATGGCCTGCTAAACGATAATATTTTTGCCATTAAACAGGATGCCAAAGGTTACCTGTGGTTGGCAAGCAACCAAGGTTTAACACGTTATCAGCCCAGCTCTGAAAATATGCAGCATTTTTTACCCCGTGATGGCGTGCAACATAATTCATTTATTCTCGGCGCGGCTTATCAAGCGCAGAACGGTGAACTATTTTTTGGCGGGATCAACGGCTTTAATCAATTTGATCCGCTTAAGCTACAGCTGGCAGCTACAACTCCAGAGCCTGTGTTAACCGAATTACTAATTAACAATCAAGCGATAGCCACTGCCCCATACACTAAGCACGAGACTCAAGCCGCGAAATTTATTAGCTATATACAAACACTCTCCTTTAACAAAGGTGTCGGCGTGATCGGCTTTAAGTTCTCAGCATTACATAGCCCGTCGGCACCTCAACAATATCAATATGGATACAAACTCGCTGGTTTTGATAAGCAATTTCTATATACCAACGCACAACAACGACAAATAAACTACCCGCAACTGCCCGCAGGCGACTATCAGCTGCAACTAAAAGTAAAAGATCAGTATGGCCAGTGGAGTAATGCTAAAGCTATGCTCGATTTCACGGTGGTGCCGCCGTGGTGGCAAAGTCGCCTTGCCTATGCCGGTTATGTTCTTCTCACGGGGGTTATTATTTGGCTTATTGCGGCCTCGCTATACCGCGCTAAGCTGGCCGAACAAACAAGTAAACAAGCCCGTGAGCTGAATCGCTTAAAAAGTCAATTTTTAGATAATATTAGCCATGAATTAAAAACGCCTCTGAGTTTAATACTCGCGCCACTTGAAAGCTTGCAGCTAAACCATAAAGATCAAGCTAGCCAAAAACAATTATCGATGATCAAACGCAATAGCCTACGTTTGCTGACCTTAATAAATCAACTATTACAGCTAAGCCAACGCCCCAGCTGCGCTATACATTACGTTTCGCCCTATCCTTTAGCACCATTTATAAAGCAGCTGGTTGCTGACTTCACGGTGCTGTTTGAACAAAAAGGTATTCACGTAACAATGACAGATCTCAGCCAAGGCTCTTGCTGCATAGCCCTTGAGCCAGAACATGCAACGTCAATTATTACCAACTTAGTTAGTAATGCCCTCAAATATACCCACTCAGGCGGTCAAGTTGAGATTAGCTTATCAGTGCATAATAACATGGCTCATATCGCGATTGTTGACACCGGTATTGGCATCGAAAAACACCAACAAGGCATTATTTTTGAACGCTTTACGCGTGTTGCAGCACAAAATCAAAACGGCAGTGGAATTGGCCTTGCTTTAGTTAAACAATTGCTAGAGCAATACGGCGGGCAGATTTCACTAACAAGTGAAGTAGGTAAAGGCAGTTGTTTTACTGTATCTCTGCCTTTGACTGAAGCAGAGCATGGCGCAACTTCGCTAGCAGCATCAGTAAATGAAGCAACCCGCCCCAGCAATTCGCAAAAGCTACTGATTGTTGAAGATAACGACGAAATGCGCGAACTACTGCTGACTTTGTTTGCTACTGAGTACCACTGCTTAAGTGCTATTAACGGCGAACAAGGCTTAGCCATCTGCCAAACAGAAATGCCAGATCTAGTGATCAGCGATGTGATGATGCCTTGCATGGACGGTTATCAATTACTTAATGCGCTACGCACAAATAACATTACCAGCCATATACCGGTGTTATTATTGTCAGCAAAAGCCGATACACAAAGCAGACTAAAAGGCCTTGATTTACTAGCAGATGATTTTTTAAGTAAACCATTTGAGCCGCAATTACTGCTCAGTAGAGTACAAGGGTTACTGAGTATTCGTGCAGTCCTTAATCGGCACTTAGCAAAGCAGCTTGCGGCTCATGCTCCGCCGCTGGTACTCGATCCGCAGCTTACACAAAGTAAAGATTACCAATTTACCGAACGCCTGAAAAACATCATCCGTGATAACTATCACAACGAAGCGTTTAGTATTGAAGAATTCGCTGCAGGATTATATTTAAGCCCACGTGCCTTACAACTGAAAATGAAAGCACTCTACAATTTAACTCCCAGTGATTATATTCGTAATACTCGTTTAGAGTATGCTGAAAAGTTACTTAGCGACAGCGATCTGAGCATAGGTTTAATTGCTGAAAAAGTCGGCTTTAGCTCACAAAGTTACTTTGCTCGCTGCTTTAAGGCAAAGCATAACGTTTCGCCCAAACAGTTTAGGGAAAATACCAACCTGAATGCAAAAACTTCGCCTGTGTGACCAAAGTGTTCGCCTCAGTACTATTTTTAACCTTATGATTTCTTTAAATTAACTTTAAAACAATTTGTAGAATAAAAACCTTCACTGTTTCTATTTGGCACATTAATTAAGGAAAATCATATGCTCACAACAACTAAAAAAGTACTGTTGGCAACCCTCGTTGCTAGCAGTCTTAGCGCTTGCCAAAGTACTTCAACCAAGGTCACTTCAAACCAAGATTCACCAAACATTAATGAAGTCGCCCAACAACAATATAATGGTCCAAAAGCGCGTATTGCCGTGGCACGCTTTACCGATAAATCGAATGACTCTCATTGGTGGCGAAAAGAAATAGGTGAAGGCATGGCCGACCAACTCACCACAGCTTTGGTAGGCACCAATCGCTTTATCGTACTTGAACGCCAAGCGTTAGATGCAGTGTTATCTGAGCAAGATCTAGCGGCTTCAGGTCGTGTTAGCGCAGCATCAGGGGCAGCTTACGGTGAAATTGAAGGAGCCGAAATAGTTGTGGTAGCAGCAGTAACTGAATTTGATGACGACAGCTCAGGTGCCAGTGTTGGTACTGGCGGTTTTATAGGTGATGTGTTTAGCTCAGTATCGGCAGGTTTTTCAGGCTCGCATATGGCGATTGATTTACGCCTTATCGATACTCGCACCTCACGTATTTTAGCAGCCACCAGCGTCGAAGGAGGCAGCAAAGATTTTGATTTTACCAGTGCGGCAACTAATTTTGGCGGTGCATTAGTCGGTGGTAATTTAAGTGGCTGGTCAAACACCCCTAAAGAAAAAGCGCTACGCGAAGTGATAATCAAAGCTGTAGAGTTTTTACAAACTAAAGTCCCTGCCACTTACTATCGCTATAACAGTAATAATACCCTTGCACCTGGATACACAGCACCACCACCGCTTACGACCACGGCTGCCAAGTCAAAAGCCGTTGCTCCAGTAGCAAAAGTCGATGTTCCTACACATAGAATGCCGCATTATGAAAAGATGGATTTAGCCATGTCTCGCATGAATCTAGTCTGTTTAGGTTATTTAAAAAACCAACCCGATTATGAAGAATTTGAAACTGAAGATGTTAAGTACGATCGTCAAACAGTTATCGCACTGCGCGAATACCAACAAGAGAAACAATTAAAAGTGTCGGGACTTGCAGACGAAGCAACCAAAAAGTCACTCGATGAAAGTCAATGTATTGCTAAAACCAATAAGTCAGGGCTTGAGAGCTTAGGTAGTATGTTTAAAATTAACTAACCAAAGATCAAGTTATTTAGCAGCCAGTTTATTCCTGGCTGCTATACCATCTAAATACTTAGAACAGCTGTAACAGCTCGCCCTGATAAAAATCACAAAGTAACCAAATTTGTTGAAAAGGATGGGTAAGCGGTATCGTTATATTCTGTAACTCAGCGTCAAAATCCGCTTTATGCCAAATGGTGCTGGCGTTACGAATAAGCAGCCATGTTTGCTCTGATTGATAATGCTTTTTTCCTTTTTGTTCTAATAACCGCTGCAGTGCACAGTGCAGCCGCTGCTCACTTGGTTGCATTGCCATATCAGCAAGATCTCGTTGCATGCTTATAGATAAAGGCCTGCCGAGTACTGCCATGGCTTCGGTTTCGCTGGCATATAAATGTGCTATTTCAATATCAAGCTTCTGTTCATTACGATAACAACTGATATCTGGTTTACTCGGCTGATTATGCCAAATATGGCGCATTGGAATACCAAAGCGATGTTCATAGCAACGCAAGAACAACTTGCCTGCATCATGCTCAAGTTGTAATTTTTCTTGCTCACTATGACGCGTCATTAAGTACCGCATATACATCAGCTAACAGGCTTGATGCACCAAATCTAAATGTTGACGGATTCAAATAACTTTCTCCCATAATATCAGTCGCTAGCTGTAAGTAATTACTTGCATCCATAACCGTTTTCACGCCACCTGCAGCTTTAAAACCGACTACACGCGGCGACTTTTTAATCGTACTTAACATCACTTCGGTTGCTTCAAGAGTGGCATTTGTAGCTACTTTGCCGGTGCTGGTTTTAACAAAGTCAGCACCACCGGCAATTGCTATTTCTGTCGCCAGTGTTATCAACTGCGCTGTTTTTAGTGCGCCGGATTCTATAATTACTTTTAATTGTACGTGTTCAGGACAACACTCTTTACTGGCACGCACATATTCTAGTGCTGTGGCTTCGTCCCCCGCGATTAAGGCTTGATACGGTAACACCAAATCAATTTCATCTGCGCCACGCTCTATTGCGATTAATGTTTCATTAATTACTTCACTTAGCTCACTGTTGCCTGAGGGAAAGTTAGTTACTGTGGCGACTTTTACATAACTAAGCTCGCGCTCAGCTAAAGCAAGCTTGGCGTCATCAACAAACTCACTATAAACACACACTGCAGCCGGAATACCTAGGTTGGGCTTAATACTAGCCACCAAGGCCTGTATTGTTGCCGCGCTATCATTACTATTTAAACTGGTTAAATCCATTAATTGCACGGCCAATGCCGCATCAGTTAGTTGCGTTGTCATAAATCCACCAAGTAAGTTCATGTATTAGCAATAGTACCAAATTTAACTATTCTCGCTATAGCTAATAACCAAACACTCTAAGCTCGATATATAGTCATTATAGTACTTGTAACTCGGCGCAATCCCCTGTTAACTAAGGCTTAAGCCAAATCGGACAACCCTATATAACTTTTAGTTATATTAACTGGGTTTTAATTATTTTTTACTTAGCTTACGCCACTATATTCTGAGTTTCTGAAAAGCATCTTTGCTGTAATTTTTTCCAAGGGTCTACACATGCAATATTTACCTATCTTTACCAAGCTCGACAATAAACCTGTATTGGTTGTTGGCGGTGGAGAGGTTGCGTTACGTAAGTGCCGTGCATTTTTGAAAGCTCGCGCTGATGTCACTTTAGTAGCACCTTGGTTTTGTGATGAATTAAAAGAGCATGCACAAAATAATGATGTCACTCTAATTGACGCTTTTTTTGACGAATCACACCTTGATGGCAAAATGCTGGTCATTGCCGCAACCGACAATGATGACGTAAATAACAGCGTATTTGAACTAGCAAATGCACGAAATGTATTCGTTAACGTGGTGGATGACCAACCTAAATGCACCTTTATTTTTCCTTCAATTGTTGATCGTGACCCGATCACTATTGCAATTTCAAGTGCTGGCACAGCGCCGGTATTAGCACGGCGCTTACGCGAGAAGTTAGAAACGCTTATTCCACAACACATCGGCCCGCTTGCAAGTTTAGTTGGCAGCTTTCGCGACAAAGTAAAACAGCGCTTCACGAGTTTTGCTGATCGTCGCCAATTTTGGGAAGGCGTATTTGATTCATCTGTCGTCAGCAAAGTACAAACGGGTGATACAGCTGCCGCAAGCGTACAGCTTGAACAATTACTCGATAGCAAACTGGATCCTGAAGGTGAAGTATACGTAATTGGCGCAGGTCCAGGAGATCCAGAGTTATTAACACTGAAAGCACTGCAACTAATGCAACAAGCTGATGTGGTGGTGTATGACTTTCTAGTCTCTGACGAAATTATGGAGCTAGTACGCCGCGATGCTGATTTAATTTGTGTGGGTAAACGCTTAGGCGATCACAGTGTCGTGCAAGAAGATACTAACCAAATGCTAGTTGACCTTGCCAAGCAAGGTAAAAAAGTGTGCCGCATTAAAGGTGGCGACCCGTTTATTTATGGCCGTGGTGGTGAAGAAGTTCAAGTACTGGCAGCCAATAACGTAAATTACCAAATCGTCCCTGGCATAACTGCTGCCGCAGGTTGTAGCGCTTATGCGGGTATTCCGCTAACGCACCGTGACCATGCACAAGCCATACAGTTTGTAACTGGTCACTGTAAAAAAGACGGTCAAGAACTAGATTGGCAATCACTGGCAAAACCAAACCAAACTCTGGCAATTTATATGGGTGTAATTAAGTCTCCCCATATTCAAGCACAATTATTAAAACATGGTCGCGGTGCAGATACACCCGTGGCAATTATTGAAAACGGTACTCGCAAAAATCAACGCGTTGTAACCGGTAAATTAGGTGAGTTGGCCGATTTAATCGAGCGTCACAGCATTATTTCACCGGCATTATTAATTATTGGTGAAGTTGCTTCATTACATGAAGAACTTCATTGGTTTGGCACAAAAGCCCAAACTAGTAGCTTTGCACAACCGCTTACAGACGTGGCATAGCTTTAAACTATTTCGATTTTAACTTTTAATCATTTTAGTAGGACGACTAACAATGGCTTTAACTCACCTTCAGCAATTAGAAGCTGAAAGTATCAAAATCATGCGCGAAGTTGCTGCTGAGTTTGAGAACCCAGTTATGCTTTACTCTATCGGTAAAGATTCATCGGTACTTTTACATTTAGCGCGTAAAGCGTTTTACCCAGGTAAAATTCCGTTTCCACTGCTTCACGTTGATACCAACTGGAAGTTTAAAGAAATGATCGAATTTCGTGATCGCTTAGCAAAAGAGTACGGTTTTGACTTACTCGTCCACAAAAATCCTGAAGGCTTAGCGATTGATATCAGCCCATTTACTCATGGCTCTGGTAAGCATACCGATATCATGAAAACCCAAGGCTTAAAACAGGCGCTTGATAAATACGGCTTTGATGCCGCGTTTGGTGGTGCACGCCGCGACGAAGAAAAATCTCGCGCTAAAGAGCGTGTTTATTCATTCCGTGATAAACACCACAGATGGGATCCAAAAAACCAACGTCCAGAGCTTTGGAATACCTATAACAGTCAAGTTAACCCTGGCGAA
The DNA here is from genome assembly GCF_014164535.1 of Pseudoalteromonas sp. SG41-2. Lineage (NCBI taxonomy): Bacteria > Pseudomonadati > Pseudomonadota > Gammaproteobacteria > Alteromonadales > Pseudoalteromonadaceae > Pseudoalteromonas > Pseudoalteromonas sp. SG41-2. Next base: position 24,825 of record NZ_JACJFK010000034.1, read on the forward strand.
AGCATCCGTGTATTCCCACTTTCTAACTGGACTGAACTTGATATTTGGCAATATATCTATCAAGAAAACATCGATATGGTTCCGCTTTACTTAGCCAAAGAGCGCCCTGTTGTAGAGCGTGATGGTACTTTGATCATGGTTGATGATGAGCGTATGCCGCTTAAAGAAGGCGAAGTACCCATGATGAAATCTGTTCGTTTTCGTACTTTAGGTTGTTACCCACTTACCGGTGCAGTGGAATCAACAGCCAGTACACTGACTGAGATTATCGAAGAAATGCTGCTATCGACTTCATCAGAGCGTGAAGGTCGGGTAATTGACCACGATTCAGCAGGTTCAATGGAGAAGAAAAAACGTGAGGGCTATTTCTAATGTCTATTAATACTAGCGATACAATTAACGAAGTAAAAGCAATTGGCATCGACGCCTACCTTGCTCGCCAACAAGACAAAAGCCTATTGCGTATGCTGACCTGTGGTAGTGTGGATGACGGTAAATCAACCCTAATTGGCCGCCTACTGCACGACAGCCACCAAATTTATGAAGATCAGTTAGCAGCACTGCATAAAGATAACGAAAAAGTCGGTAATGCCGGTGAAGAGCTCGATTTAGCACTACTGGTTGACGGCTTACAAGCTGAGCGTGAGCAAGGCATAACTATTGATGTAGCGTACCGTTATTTTTCAACGGCTAAACGTAAATTCATTATTGCTGATACTCCAGGGCATGAGCAATACACCCGCAACATGGTAACCGGTGCATCAACCAGTGATGTAGCGATTATTCTTGTTGATGCGCGCTACGGTGTGCAAGTACAAACTAAGCGTCACAGCTTTATCTGTGATTCATTGGGTATTAAACAGTTTGTTGTTGCCGTGAATAAAATGGATATTGTTGATTTTGACGAAACCGTTTATGAGCGCATTAAAGCCGATTATTTAAAATTTGCCGAGCAACTTAACGTATCTAACATCAAGTTTGTGCCTATGTCGGCGCTTAAAGGCGATAACGTAGTAACACGCTCAGAGCACACACCATATTACACAGATAAACCACTGCTTGAGTTATTAGAAGACTCACCAGCAGCTGAAACAGACACTGGCTTTGAAGCGCGTTTCCCTGTGCAGTATGTAGTACGCCCTAACCTAAACTTCCGTGGTTTCCAAGGTACTTTGACCTCAGGAAAATTACGCGTTGGTGATGCTATTAAAGTATTGCCATCAGGTAAAACCTCAAGCATTAAAGAGATTGTCACCTTTGACGGCAACTTAGACACAGCCGAAGCTGGTCAAGCAATTACTTTAACGCTTAACACTGAAATTGATATTAGCCGAGGGGACGTGATCGTTCCTGCTGATTCAACAGCGACTGTAACTAACCAAGTACAAGCAAAGCTTGTGTGGATGCACGAAGCGCCGCTGGTACTGGGTAAAAGCTATAACTTTAAGCTAGGCAGTAAAAATACTTCGGCTATCGTGAAAAAGATTGATCACACCATTGATGTGAACACCCTTGAACACGGTAGCGCAAACAGCCTGCAGTTAAACGAAATCGCGATTGTTACCCTAGAATTGACCGAAACCATTTTGGCCGATGCTTATCACAACAATCACGAAACCGGTGCGTTTATTTTAATCGATCGTTTATCTAACTTAACTGTTGCGGCGGGTATGATTGAAAACGTGCTTGCTAAGCAAGAACAAACGGGTAACTTTAGTGAGTTTGAAGTTGAATTTAATGCGTTAGTACGCAAGCACTTCCCACATTGGCAAGCGCTTGATATATCAAAGCTTAAATAACCAACTTTGCCTGTTAAGGACATATAAAGCATGTATCAACAGCTAGTATTAACAGGCATTATGCTAACTTTAGTCGGGTGCCTGTTTGGCACGCGGCTAAAGCCAGCATGGCTTTTTGTTGGCGCCATTGGCACCGCATATCTAGGCGGGTTAATCGACCTTGAAGATATGCTGATCAACTACGCCAATCCATCACTGATCACCTTAGTGTTATTAGTACTGGTTTCGATTGCGGTTGAAAAAACTACACTCGTACAAAAGCTTGCCCAGTCATTATCAAAAGGAAGTTTAACCAGCTCAGTCACTAAGCTCGGACTTTCTACAGCGTTTTTATCCTCATTTACCAATAATACAGCGGTTGTCGCATCGCTCATTACTGCCATAAAAGACAATCCAAACCATTCACCTTCAAAGCTACTATTACCGCTGTCGTATACTGCTATTTTAGGTGGCACAATTACCTTAATTGGTACTTCAACAAATTTAATCGTCAATGGTTTTGCCGTTGATGCAGGCATGGCACCGCTAGGCTTTTTCGACTTTACCATAGTCGGGTTAGGCGCATTAAGTGTGGGCCTGATCACTATTTTAGTGATGCTAAAATATTTGCCAGACAACGGCAAAAACGATCAAGAAGTGGTGCCTTTTTATCTCGAAGGTAAAATAGAAGAAGGCTCAAAACTAATTGGTAAAAGCGTAGAAGAAAATGGCCTGCGCGAACTTAAAGACTTATTCCTAGCGGAAATTATTCGCGGCGATAAACGCATTTGTGCAGTGACCCCGCAACAAGTGATTAAAGCGGGCGATGTATTGCTGTTTGTCGGTGACATCAAATCAGTGCCATTGCTAACACGCTTTGACGGGCTAAAAATAGTTCACGATAAACATCAAAAAGATGTTGAGCACCTCGTTGAAGTTGTTGTCAGCCAATCATCTAAATTTATAGGAAAAACAGTTAAAGAAGCGCGTTTTCGTGAACAGTTTCATGCCGCTGTTATCGCTATTCGTCGCGGCCATGACCGCTTACAAGGTGGCCTTGGTAAAGTGCAGCTGCAAGCGGGAGACTCACTGATCCTCGCACCAGGTAAAGACTTTTATAGTCTGCCTAATTTAAAACGCGAATTTGTGTATATTTCCGGGCTTGATTTACAAACTCACTTAGCGCCCAAGCAATCTAACTTAGTATTAGCGAGCTTTGCAACGGTACTTGGGCTGAGTATTATTGGCTATGTACCACTGGTAAAAGGCTTATTAGTATTGCTGATTGGCTTAATGCTCACGGGAACGATAAAGCTGAGTGAAGTAAAACGCCGTTTTCCTATTGAGTTACTCGCTGTAGTTGGTAGCGCCATTGGCCTTGCAAAACTGATGATAGGCACCGGCCTAGCTGGACAAATATCTGCAGCATTGTTTTATGTACTCGGTGATTTTGGCCCCTATGGCGCGTTTATCGCGATTTTTGTAATGACAGTAATGTTCACCGAACTTATCACCAATAACGCCGCAGCGGCACTATCATTCCCTGTCGCTTATGCATTAGCAATGGGCTTTAATGTTGACCCGCTGCCGTTTATTATGGCGGTCGCCTTTGGTGCATCTGCAAGCTTTATATCACCATTTGGTTATCAAACTAACCTGATGGTTTATAGCGCCGGCAATTATCGTTTAAAAGACTATGTATTAATGGGCTTACCACTTTCTATTATTTATTCAATAACGGTATTAACCCTGATCCCGCTGGTATTTCCATTTTAAGCCAGCGCTTACTCATAAGAGAGTTTTATAATGGATGAGAACATTGTTTGGCATAACTATGCCATTACTAAAGCAAAACGTAGCGAACACAAAAGCCATAAACCGGCTATTTTATGGTTCACTGGTTTTTCCGGCTCAGGTAAAAGCACCGTAGCAAACGCCCTTGAAAGCGCACTCAATCAACAAGGTATTCACACCTACCTGCTTGATGGCGACAACGTACGCCACGGCTTGTGTAAAGATTTAGGCTTTAGCGACGAAGACCGTATCGAAAATATTCGCCGCGTTGGTGAAACCGCTAAACTAATGGTCGATGCTGGATTATTGGTACTCACCGCATTTATTTCCCCATTTCGCGCGGAACGCGATATGGTAAGAAACTTAGTCGATGACGGTGAATTTATCGAAGTGTTTTTAGACACACCTCTGGACGTATGCGAGAGCCGCGATCCAAAAGGCTTATACAAAAAAGCCCGCGCAGGTGAAATAAAACACTTCACAGGTATAGATTCAGACTACCAAATACCCCATTCACCGGAAATAATCTTAGATACCAGTAAAAACACCCTAGACCAATCGGTGCAAGAGCTGATAGCGTATCTAAAACAACAGCAAATTATTAAAGGTTAAGTCATGAACCAAACGGAACTGCTCGAAGAAATACTGATCCTTGCCCGCCAAGCTGGCAGCGCTATTATGGGGATTTACGAAAAGGATTTTAACGTTGAGTACAAAGCTGATGAAAGCCCTGTAACCGACGCCGATCTTGCAGCTCACAAAGTGATTGCCAATGGCCTAGCCCACTTAACCCCAGAGATCCCAGTATTAAGTGAAGAAAGTGCCGATATCAGCTGGGATATTCGCCAAACGTGGACCCGCTATTGGCTGGTTGACCCAATCGACGGCACTAAAGAGTTTATTAAAAAGAACGGTGAGTTTACCGTTAACATCGCCTTGATTGAAAACGGCAAACCTATCTTAGCGGTAGTAGATGCGCCTGCGCTAGGCGTGTCTTATCTGGCAGCAGAGGCAATCGGCGCATTTAAGGACCGCGGTGATGAGCGCATTGAGCTTAAAGTCACCACCAAAGCAAACAAAGGCCTTATCCGCGTAGTCGGCAGCCGCTCGCATCCATCACCGGATTTAGCCGAGTTTGTAAAACGCTTTGATGAGGTTGAAATGGTCTCAAAAGGCAGTTCACTAAAACTGTGCTTAGTCGCCGAAGGCAGCGCCGATATTTACCCACGCCTAGGCCCAACCTGTGAATGGGACACCGGTGCCGGCCACGCTATAGCCGAAATCGCCGGCGCAAAAGTCACTAAGCTTGATGGCAGCCCGCTGTTATACAACACAAAAGATGAGTATTTGAATCCGTATTTTGTAGTGAGTGTGATAGAAGAAGAAACCAAGCTATAAGCCGTAAGTTTTAAGTGGTAAGTTTAAGGCCGACTCTTCACTCGTAGGAGTTGGCTTCAGCCACGAAAAATCCTGCTCTGCATTCTATTTGAAAAAACAATTTCACCACAGAGAACACCGAGGCGCTAGGCTACACAGAGGGCTTTAGCCATAAGCTTTAAGCGGTAAGTTTAAGACCGACTCTTCACTCGTAGGAGTTGGCTTCAGCCACGAAAAATCCTGCTCTGCATTCTGTTTGAAAAAACAATTTCACCACAGAGAACACCAAGGCGCTTCGCTACACAGAGGGCTTTAGCCATAGGCGGTAAGTCTAGCACTTCACTCGTAGGAGTTGGCTTCAGCCACGAAAAACCTCGCTCAGTGTTCAATTTAAAGACTATTTCACCACAGAGCTCACCGAGGCGCTTCGCGCTACACAGAGAGTTTTAGCCATAAGCGGTAGAGCTTTAAGCGCTAAGTTGTAAGCCTAGCACTTCACTCGTAGGAGATGGCTTCAGCCACGAAAAACCTCGCTCAGTGTTTAATTTAAAGACAATTTCACCACAGAGCTCACCGAGGCGCTTCGCGCTGCACTGAGGTTTAATATTTTGTATTCTTTTGTAGGTCGGGATTTATCCCGTCATATTTTTCAGGCTAAAGCCTGACCTAACAGTTAACTGTCAGATTAAAGATAAGCTACCTTCCCTCAGTAATCCCAATTTCTGCTTTATAACAAAGTACGTATAAGTCCATTAAGCTAGGAAGTCCTGGTGCATTATCTAGTTTTGAGTCTGGATTCAAAATTGGTTTTTTTAGATATTCAGAAGTGCTCAAAGCTTTCCCTAAACAATGGAATTTCTCGCTTTCAGTAACGCTCTCAAACCTCTTTTTCGCATGATGTAATTTGTAGCTTTGCTTCAAACAATATAATAAATATCTGCCTTTACTTTTATCTAAATTCAACTTATAAATAAGAGGCTCAATTTCAAACAACACATCTTTTTCGTCAAAGCCAAGATAATTAATAAGTGCATTTGAATGCCTCTTTCTATCTTGTATATATAGTAACTTATTAAAAATTTCATATATATTTTCAATGGTTAAATTTTTCGCTAAGTGGTGAACAAACTTTACTACATACCTACATTTTGTAGATGACAGCTTGTTTGGTAAACTATCATATTCTGCACCTTGGTAAGCTAATGTCTGCTCATTATTGAGCTCTAGAAAAATGAATTGAGAATACTTTTCTTGCTTAAACTGATCAAAACTCAACCATTTCTCAACAAGTGATAAAAGTGATAGTTTCTTTAACTTCAATATATCTCGAATTACTTCTTGATCTTTAAATTCTGAACTCAAAATACTTTGCCGCATTATACGTTGAACATAAAATGACATTTCATTAGAGCAACCAACTGTCTGTAAGTGTTCAATATTAGGGTTTAAAGACCAAATATCTCTTTCTTTTGGGGGGGTACTATCATGTATTGGAACAGTATTAACTTTTATCCCTAACATCACTTTTAGATACTCTTTCAACTCTTCGGAGGTGTCTTTTTCTAGGAACCTTTCGATATCAACCTGCTTACTTTTAATCTTTACAGATTCAATAAACTGAGTATATTTTGCAAATAATAAAGGCTTTTCTTCTTTCATAGCTAGCATCATAATCAGTGATATGAAACTAACCTCTCCTTTTAAATTATTATGCCACCAAATTTCATTAACTCGGCGAAGTACTCTTTTTAGCACTCGCAAACTTGAAATCAATTTATTTAACTCAGCTATTTCAGATAAATAAAAGGCAATCCTACTTATTTGGTTATTTCTAACATCATCCAAGCTTTCCAATGAATAAGGGGTAACAGTAAGCACTTTGCTCCTAGTTAAGTTCTCATAAATATAATCAACTAATAGGTCTGTAAAATCCTTTTTTGCAATATCCTCTCTATAATCAGCCACTTTCGATATCACTTCGGCGGCAACTTCATTTTCATTACCCATCGCGATTATAAAGTTGATACGACTTAAATCTTTATTTTTTAGCCTATCCAACAGTGCCGCGATATCATTTAAACGTTTTTCGTTCTCATCGCCTGTACCACGATCTACGTCTTGTAAAGTGATCAGTAATTTGTGGTTGGTTACTTCAAGGACATCATTAAGTTTTTGAAAGCTTTGCTCGATATCAACAGGGCCTGCGAGTAACGTTGAAGCAAATTGAAAAAAGCTGCCGCCTGATTTTAGGGCTTCGGTATAATGTTTCGGTAACGCACGAAAGGCGCACATATCAATGTGCTGGCTGATATCATCAATAATATTGCTAAGTATCACATGCGCGACACTGCCACTGGCTGCGCCCCACGTTGATATATCGCTATAGATCCAATTAATCTTATTTTGTTGTTCTACTTTTAGCTTTTCTTCATCTGATAATCCAGCTTCTATTTTTTTAGGCTTTTTGAGCTCGTTTGCTATTGCTGCAACAATGCTGCTTTTTCCGCATCCAAATGGCCCACACAGTGCGATATGTTGCGCTCCCTTTCTCTCATACCCTTCTTTATCGCCACCTGTTAATAGTCGCTCAGTGATGCGCTGTGCATAAACCTGTAAGTCCGGTTCTAGTTCCGTGGTGCTTTGAACAGGTAAATCGTCTTTAAACCATTTCTGGAAATGTTCTAAACTCTCAAACTTAAACTCTACTTTTTGTTTTGATTCAACTATCAATTCTTTGTTAGACACTCTTAGTTGCTCTGATAACAAATAAATAGACATGCCTAAGTAAGCCACTGCTATAAAGAAAAATACCCAAAATGCATGTTCTATCTCAACTAAGTTTATGGCTGAAAATAAATAAAATGCTGATACCGCGCACAGTGCAACAGAAAATATCGGTTTTTCCGTATACAGTTTAGTTTGATAGATAATAGTCGCTGCAGCAGCTAAAAAACTCAGTGACAGAAACTTGAAACTTACAAATGCATAAGCTGTCAGTTGTTCTTCTATTTCATTGTTAGTTACATACACATAAACAACAATGAAAAGTAAGCCAAATAATACACTTATCGTCACTGGCGGATATCGCCAGTTAAACCCAATACTGCGTTTGGCGTGGGAGATATAAAACTTATCCAGCATTAGCTTGATGCCAATGCCGGCAAGAAAAGCAAAACTATAGTGCAGCGCAGGATTGGCGTATAAAATACTGCCCCACTTCATATAGGCTTGCTGTACAAAACTGACGTTACTTAAAAATACTGTAATTGCGGCCGCTGTAATTGCGCACAATAACAGTGATAACCAACGCTGGGCTGGAATAGGAAGAGACTGCGACAATTTAATATCCTTATAAGGAATCTAGTTTGCATTTCAAATAACTCAATCAGTGTATACCCTGTTGAATAAAAATAGAAACTCAGTATTTTTTATATATTGGTTACAATTTTCAGGTACAGTTTTTAGACAGTTTTTGCTAGGCTTTATATTTACGGAATTCAATAACAAGGAGTAATTAATGAGATGTCCTGAAATTGACGATTTGGAGTTTTCTGAGCGTGGCAAGCTAGCTGTAAAAGAAATAAGGCGAATAAAAGAAATTAATCAGTGGCTCAGTGCAACAATTACAGTTGGTACTTTTGCTAACATTTTTGCGGGTAATGGCATCATTAAAAGTCACTATAACCTCACTCAAACTGATTTTGATGCTTTTTCTACTGCACTAAAAAGCTCCCCAAGCATAGCTCGAAAAACCATAGAAACGATATCTGGTCTTCAAGCAATTAAAGCTAAAACATCTAAAGAAAGGCAGTTCTGGAAGGCTGTTTATAACGGTTGCGAGGCTGCAAAATGAATAATTTTATTGTTTTCGCTCTTGCTTTATTCAGTTCCTTTTTAACATATGCAAATATAGCCGAAAATAACCTCACTAGTTATTTAACGGTTGAATACCATAATTCAATAAAAGCATATGACACTAAACTTGAAAAATGTCAGCAAACAGCAATAGTTATAACTCCAGATGACGTTAAACATATTTCAGATGACTGGAATGTGCTTAGTAGTGTTTTATCTTATCATTATGCAAAGACGCAAGATTTATGCACACATGATGAGTTGCAGCGTTTCACATTGCTTTCAGCAAAATTGCAGGCCTTAAAAGATAGCGATAAAACCATGCTTGATAAGTACAACCAATTAATTATGGCAATCCCTTTAACTTTTGAGCGAACTAAAGCTGATTACTTTATTTTGCCTGAAGATATACGTGAACAATTTTCTAGCTTAGAAAAATTAAATAAGCCATTTAATTTAATGAAGACAATGGAAAACTTCGAGTAGCCAAGCCTTGATAAAATGAGCAAATAATTACATTGCTCATCGTAGGCTGAGTTGAGTATTACAACATTCAGCCTATTTGAACCAAAGAAAGCAGTAAAGCTTTAAGCGATAAGCTTGAACCATTCGATTGCTAAGTTATTTTATCAGCTCGTGCTACTTTTTCTGCATAAAAATAAGTTGATTGCATATCCAAAGGCTTACTCAATAGCCCGGTTTCTATATTGTTCAATACAGCTAGGTTTTTCTTTGCAGGTCCATAGTCTGGATCAAGTGCTAACGCTTGCTCAAAGTAATCTCGCGCTTGCATATAATCCTGTAACATTAAATAACAAATCCCCAAGTTCCCTTTAGCCTGCACATGCTTAGGCTGATTTGATGCAATCACTTTAAACAAGGGAATAGCTTTTTCATACTGCTCTGTTTGGAGAAATTCAAAGCCCCTATCGAAACGTTCTGAATCTTCAAGGTACTGTTCAATAGTAAAACCTGTCGGCAAGCCTTTTTCAACTAACTCAATAATTTCTTTAGACGCAGTAATAACGTCAGTCTCTTCTGGTGATGCATACTTCAATGCTGCAACATGGTGCTTAATAGATAAATCAACCTTTCCAGTTTTTTGATAACTAATCGCCAGGTTATAGTGAGCTAAAGCATATTCACCATTAACTGCTATGGATTTCAGCAAGTTTTGTATAGCTAAGTTATAATCACCTTTGAGTACAGCCATTATACCGACCCCATAATAGGTCAAGTAATGACGTGGGTACTTTTTAGCTGCTTTTTTCAGCAAGTACTTACCCTGTTTCGCATCGCCATTCTGCAAAAAATAAAATGCATCCTCTAAGATATCTTCGAGGTATAAGGTTGCTTTATCGACCATTTGATCTCCATTATTATTACTTTGGTTAAATAGAAGACCTAACCGTTGCAAGCCATCAATTTTAAGTTGTATTTAAAAATACTTCACCTGATGGATAAGCTCCTCAAAGAGCTTTAAGCTCGAAAAAGGCCACAGTATTGTATTAAAGATAATCACACCACAGCACGCCGAGGCGTTTTGCGCTGTACAGAGATTTGCTCTTCGTGTTCTTTTGTAGGTCGGGATTTATCCCGTCTCGTAAGCTCTACTGCGAGTAGGTAGTGGCTTTAGCCATTAATGAACTAAAAATCATTATCTCATATGTTCGCGACTGAAGTCGCTCCTACAGGTTTGGTATTGGTATTTTTATAAACCGGGATTTTTCCGTCATATTGTCAGGCAAAAACCTGACCTACCGCTGGGACAATAAACTATGAGCGCTAGCTTATAAACCTAAATTAACACCTGTAACATCAACAAAGCTCCTAAATATCAGCTATTGTGTTTTAACATTCTCAGTTTAATTGATTATAAAAAAGACCTAATGACGACTATTGAAAGTGCGATTGATTCAGCCTACCAAGCGCAAATTAAAAATCTCTATAATGCACTAAGCCAAGCTGTACTTGCAGCGAATGGCGATGCAGATGCGATTAGCGCTGCTGAAACAAGTTTCAAAAAAGGCCTAGCCTTTGCCGCTGATATTAGAGCCCGTGCCCTAGCTGCAATAGCATAAACTAAAAAGCCCTGTAAGTTTGTCACCTACAGGGCTTTTATTTAATCTAACTAAAGTCTCTAAAGCTACTTGCTAAGCAACAAAGCCATAAATCAAAGCAGCTACCGCTAATAAGCCTACCGCTAACACGAACAAGGTGCTAAAACGGCCACGGTATTTTTGTAATGCTGGAACTTTATAAACAGCAATCATTGGCATGATGAATAATATCATCGCAATAATCGGCCCTGATAGTTGATCCATCATATCTAAGATACTTGGGTTTTTAACAGCACAAAACCAAATAGCAAAGAACATGATAGCAACACCAATTTTGTCAGCGTTTTTCAGCGACAAACTTGTTTGTTTAGTAACAAGCCCATTAAAGCTTTCTCTTGCTCCTAAAAAATGACCTAAGAAAGATGAAGTGATAGCAATAAACGCGACTAGCGGGCCAAAGGTGGCAATAAATGAGTTGTCAGTAACATTAGCTAAGTATGATAACACGGATACATTTTGTGCTTTTGCTTGCAACATTTGCTCTGGTGTTAATGAAAGTACACACGAAAATACAAACAATAGAACGAACACTATCAGTAATAAACTGGTGCGCTTTAGAATCGCCTCGGACTTAGCTGTCGCTTGTTTACCATAATGACCTCGCTGTACGTTTACAAAGCTTGAGATCGCCGCTGCGTGGCTAAATGAGAACACTATAATAGGAATTGACAGCCATAACGTTTTACTAAAGCCTGCAAACTCAGGAAAGGCCATATTGGGTACTTGCCAGCTCGGAATTAAATACAACGATAAAAACAATAAAATACCTACTAACGGATACACTAAAATAGCAAAAGCACGCAACATTAGCCTTTCACCACCGAGCATCAAGCTGATCATACTGGCAACTAAAACTCCTGAAAGCAATACTCTAGAAGGTGCTTCCATACCTAATTGGTTTACTATAAAACTATCAACAGTATTGGTTAGGCCAACACCATAGATCAGTAAAATTGGAAATATTGATAAAAAATACAATAATGAAATTAATCTACCAGCATTCACACCAAAATGCTCTTCAACCACATCGGTAAAATCAGCATCTTTGTTCTTTGATGACAATACAAAACGCGCTAAACCACGGTGGGCTAAGAAAGTCATTGGAAACGCTAAACACGCTAAAATGATCAGCGGCCAAAAGCCACCAATACCAATATTAATTGGCAAAAACAAAATACCGGCACCGACTGCAGTACCAAAAAGACTCAACACCCATTGGGTATCATGAAAGTTCCATTTAGATTTACTTGTTGTCACTGCGTCAAACTGCGCAGCATCAGTGGAAGAGTTCATGCACTTCACCTATTAGTATAATAATTTGGCAAGAGCATATAGAAATCAACACATTATTTCAGTTTTTGGCGACATAATTAACTAAATATTACAACCTATTTTGTAATTACTGAGTTACTTACTGTCATGAATTTGAAACAGTCATAAAATCAAAATTCTTTAGCTGATAGAGGAAATAAATTTGCGAGTTTCGAGTTTCGAGTTTCGAGTTTTACAAAAATAAACTTTTCGCGCCCTATGTCAAACGTTCGCTAACTTTACTCTCGCTAACTCACATTTTAAACGTAAAAAAGCCCGACTATTTCTAGTCGGGCTTTCTCAATTTGGAGCCTGGCGATGTCGTAGTGCCCACAGCGGTAGAGAGCCACATAGCAAATGCGACACTATCATTGTGTCGGGGCGGCCTTGTGCGGGGCTCGCCTTCGAGCTGGTTTGTTTGATGTATAGGAATACGAATGCCGTGAAGCACAGGATATGCAAGAGCGGCCACTACTGAGTTCACCATGGGGTCTTGGCTTGGT
>NZ_JACJFK010000035.1:0-31921 GCF_014164535.1 Pseudoalteromonas sp. SG41-2
CGAAAACAGTTAAATAAATTGACTGATGATGATCAGTTAAGCTAATTTAAAAACGGCTCTACAAAATGATAAATCAGGTGATCAAAGCTGATGAGAATCGGTGATCAAAGTCATGAGAATACGCACCATTTTGGCCCTGATAGGGTCTAAATCAACATATACCATACAGAATGCCTCTGCAGCTTCATCAAGAAGCGCTTGTGACTTGAAGCATCCTTCCCACAAATTTATAGAGAATAAATTTGAATGCCATTAGGCAGCCCGAAGTGTGAGCGCCACGGATGGCAGCGAATAAAAGCGCCCTGTGCAGTTATCTTCTTTATTCGCTTTACTGGCAGGCACTGTCTTCATTTAATATCTTCATAAACCAACTGATGCTTACTAAGCGCTCTCGGTATTGTTCAACCGCTTGGTTAAAAAAGATGAGCTCTGATTGACTCATGACTGCATAAGTACATACATCAATGCAAAATACCTTAGTCAATTCTAGTAACCTGTCTTCAACCCACCCCTTGCGGATTAAAATTCGTTCAATATGGGGGTAATCGCGGCGCGAGATTTATAACCTGGTGGGCCAAGTAAAAAATCGAGCAATTAAACTACCGCGTCCCTTACCCACATCCATGTAGGCAACAAAGAGTTATAGACCTTCGTCTTTCTATAAATCGAGCTCTTTAAATTGGAATAAAAGTAATGTTGTCGATATCACAACCATAAAATATATTCTTTTTATCCTCTAATAAACATTCAGGCAAAGTAACTTTTTTAAGATATTTATTTTCACCGAAGCAGTCATTACTAATTGACGTTACAGAAGCCGGTATAGTCAAGTTTTCTATGTTATTCCCGACAAAACAAAACATAGGAAGAAAATCTATTTCCGCTTCAATAGTCAGCTTTTCTATTTTATTACGTCCAAATGCCCCACCACCAATTTTTATAACGCTAGCAGGAATAACAATTTCTTTAATGTGGTTTTGATAGAAGGCATCTTCATCTATAAATTCTAAATACTTTGGTAACACAACAGCTTCAAGCTTTTTATTGTCAAACGCTTCACGCATAATTGCAACCACAGGTTTGTTATTAATATAATCAGGGATAACAACGTCTTTAGAATCCCCTATATAATCTAAAATTACAATTTTGTCGTCGATATCTTTAAAAGTGTAAGATTCATTCGTTAAGTTTTCCATTACGATCCTAATTTTTATATAAGTTTCCACTTAAAATTTATGTCAAATAGATCAAGTAAGTTAATCAAATATACGACTTAAAGTCATCTTTGAGTAATTTTAACTCACACAGAAACTAAGAGACTTTCAAGTGTGTAAAGCATCAACCGCGTGAATTATCTATCACGTATTTTAGAGCTGATCAAAGTAATCCCCCGCTTTATGCCTAAAAAATACATTACAGTTTTCTAACTCAACCTGTAATGGCTCTTTTTGTAAGACTTTAACATACGGATTTAGCTCTAATATAACGGTCGTCGTTTTTGACAATAATAGTGCGTTGTAAAGAGCACGTTTACGTTTTTCAGAGTTAGAGTAAGGCATACGAATTATGATATTTTTTTTGCACATTGGCGCCGTGATCGGAAAGTACTCTTTTGGCACAAACACTTTAAATTGACCCCCTTTAATGAATCCATATTCAGTGTTTACAGAATACTTGCCTGAAGTAATTTCATATTTTATATGATAGTAGTCTGAATACTTTCCTGAATTAACTTTAATTTCTTGAGCAATAAGGTGAAACGAAATTAACAACGCCATAATACTTGAGAAATATTTCATACTACCCCAATACATATAAAACTATTTAGCCATATCTATAAAATTGCTATCCGAATAGCTCTCCATACTTTAAGTGGGATAACTAAACTCACCCATATATATCAATTCAAATCCATCACCTTTGACTGTTCTTGGCCTATCAATTTCTTCCTTTGATAAAAATAGAAGCACGTTAGCATCTAATAATTCAAATTCCTCTGCTGTTTTAATAACATCATGCAACCAATGCTCAGAATATGAATACGGCTTAAAAAAAGTTTCTAATGAAGACTCCTGATCTCTTGATCCAATTTCCATGAAGTCATGATCGATAAAAACTTCTCCCTGTGATTCGCAAAATTTTGAAAGAGGAATATCATCATCAAAACCATAACGCTCTTCAAGGAAGGAATTGTATTTTGAATGATCAGAAACTCTTCCAAGAAAAAAGTGCGAAACTTCACGACTTTTCATAATTGACTCCTTTGTCAAACCTCGTTTACAAGCAGAAATTATTAGTTGAATATACAACGAAGGAGCAAAACTAAGGATTATTAATCCTGCTTAGATTACTGATAATCATTGAATTTCATTATCAGTATAACTGATAATTAGTTACGTTGAAACGCTGCCTACTTAACAGTAGAAAAATTAGTGAATTTCACAATGAGATGTAAGTTGGTTGTAGTAACATTGATAAAAATCACTATTCAGTCACTAATGACAAGTATTTACTAGCTGTAAAGTTAGCTCCATTTTGTAATACTATACTCATATTCAAATATAAAAGTATCAAACACATAAATTTAGCTTATCTTTAATATTTAACTAAGTGATAATAATAAACATCCTTAACAATTGCAAAAACGTACTAAATCATTTTGATGTTTTTGTTATGTGCTAATTAAAAGAGAACTAGATGGATGACGATATACAGTTTTTTAAAGATAAACTAATAAACGGCGACGTAGATAGGTTTGAGTTACTAGATTTTATAGAATACGTAAGAAGCTACGGCCTAACTTATGAAGTATTCACTATAGCTAGGCAAATGTATAAGGATGATATGGATCAACAGGA
Organism: Pseudoalteromonas sp. SG41-2; assembly: GCF_014164535.1. Lineage (NCBI taxonomy): Bacteria > Pseudomonadati > Pseudomonadota > Gammaproteobacteria > Alteromonadales > Pseudoalteromonadaceae > Pseudoalteromonas > Pseudoalteromonas sp. SG41-2. The sequence continues at coordinate 2,859 of NZ_JACJFK010000035.1, forward strand.
AACAGCGGGACTATTAAGTATGCAAGCTATGAGTTGGGATTTATAACCATATGGCGCTTTGCTCTTATATCGAAAAAACTGGCATTCTTGTGTTATAGATAAGGTGATATTATCAAAAGTCAGTTTCATCACATTTTTCATAAGATTCATACACTCAACCTATTGTTATTATATGAGCCCAAACACACACGTTATCTACCTATCACTATTTAACTCATATAGCGATAATTTTTCTTGATTAACTAAGTTTATTATCGGTTCATTTGGATAACGGTGTATAAAATAAAAAAGATTATAGTCTGAGTTATTATCGTTATTAGCCATCAACCAACATTGTGACAGCCATTCAATAATAATGGGTTCGCTGATACTATCATAAGCATCACACTCATCTTCATCAATATCATTTTTTGCAATATACTGTTTTAAATAAGCCATATACTGTGCATGATATTCGCGACTGATAAACTCATGTTTCGCCATAAAAGCTTCATCGCAATCCTCAAGCACTTGGCTATGGTTTGCCATATCAGTACAGGTAATAAATGTCAGCGCTAACTTATGCTCATCAAACACTTCGCAAATACACTCTACACGTCCGGTCTCATTTTTCATCGTGATTTCGTACTTCGAAATAAAGCGTTTAAAAATAGCAATACAAGTCGGTGTATACGTCTCTAAATGCTGCTTTAATTTTTTCTTGGGTTCATCCATATGTAGCTTAACCTGCATCACTTTTTTAAATAACTAAAATCATTATTTTTTAATTTATCTTTTTCAATAAAAACAATTCATTTATCACCATAGTGCCAACACTAATCTAATTGGGCGTAAAATGTGAGAGGGGAATTAACGATACTCAGTCACCGCGCAATTCTGACCATAAACAAAGTGTATTAAAAGGCAGCAGCATGATAAATAATCTTCAGCTTTGTTTCTGAGTATCATCGCAATTCAGAATTATATCATCAAAAGAAAAGGGTCTATCATTTCTTAGTTCCTCTTGCCTGTGTTAACTGGTTAGCTATTTTTTCGTTGGGTTTAGTTGTCACCCTACCTACGTTGCTTAATTTAACACCGAGTAAACTTAAAACTTACGACTTAGCGCTTAAAACTCTACTATCCAAGCCATAAAAAAAGCAAGCCATCTGGCTTGCTTTTTACATTCTTAAACCTTTAAAACGTTACACTTTCAAGTAGTCCATGATCCCTTCGGCGGCGTTACGCCCTTCGAAGATTGCTGTGACTACTAAATCTGAGCCGCGCACTATATCGCCGCCAGCAAAGATTTTAGGGTTAGTTGTTTGATGGGTAAATTCACCTTGTTCTGGTGCGTTAATGCCGCCCCAGTGGTTTATTTCTACATCGTACTTTTCTAACCAATCCATTTTGTGTGGTTTGAAACCAAACGCCATGAGTACTTGGTCGGCTTCAATCACATGCTCAGAACCCGGGATCACTTCAGCTCTGCTACGGCCTTTTTCATCTGGTTCACCCATTTGGGTTTTCACCATTTGTACGCCTGCAACATGGCCGTTGTCGTTTAGTACGATACCGGTTGGTTGCACGTTAAAAGTAAATTCAACACCTTCTTCTTTGGCGTTTTTCACTTCACGTCTTGAACCTGGCATGTTTTCTTCATCACGACGATAAGCACAGATTACTTTTGCCGCACCTTGACGAATTGAGGTACGTACACAGTCCATCGCGGTATCACCACCACCAAGTACCACAACCTTTTGGTTAGCCATATCAAGATAAGCTTGGTTAGACTCATCATAGCCCATTACGCGGTTGGTATTACCGATTAAGAACGGTAATGCATCATGTACACCTGGTGCATCTTCGTTTTCAAGGCCAGCACGCATGCTTTGATAAGTCCCCACTCCCAAAAATACTGCGTCGTATTCGGCCAATATTTCATCCATAGTGATATCAACACCGACTTCAGTATTAAGTTTAAACTCAACCCCCATTTCGGTGAAAATTTCACGACGTTTTTGCATGACTTGTTTTTCAAGTTTGAACGATGGTATACCAAAAGTAAGCAAGCCACCAATTTCTGGATGACGGTCAAATACCACTGGTTTTACACCATTACGCACTAGAATATCAGCGCAACCTAGGCCTGCAGGGCCGGCACCTATGATAGCTACTTTTTTATCGGTCCATACCACGTACGACATATCAGGCTTCCAGCCCATTTTAAATGCAGTATCAGTAATATATTTTTCAATATTACCGATTGTTACTGCACCAAACTCTTCGTCTAATGTACATGAACCTTCACACAAACGATCTTGCGGGCACACCCGGCCACACACTTCTGGTAAACTATTTGTGCGGTGTGATAGCTCCGCAGCTTCAAGAATACGGCCAGTACGAATTAACTTTAACCACTGTGGGATATAGTTATGCACTGGGCATTTCCATTCACAATACGGATTACCACAATCTAGGCAGCGGTCCGCTTGTGAGTTTACTTGCTTCTCTGAAAAGGGTTCGTAAATTTCAACAAATGATTTTTTACGTGACGAAATTGGCTTTTTGCGGGGATCAACCCGCTGCACGTCTATAAATTGATATACATTCTCGCTCATACTACCCCCTTACTGTGCTTGAACACGAAGTTCAGCACTACTACGAGCGCGATGCCCGAGTAAACTTTTCACATCACTTGATTTTGGCTTAACTAGTTTGAATTTTGGTAAATACGTTTCAAAACTGGCTAAAATAGTTTCTGCACGGCTTGAGCCTGTTAGTTCTAAATGCTCAGCAATTAGACCACGCAAATGCTCTTGGTGTGACGCTAGCTCATCTAACAGCACCACTTCGACTAGCTCTGGATTGATGCGTTTTTCAAAGTCATTACGCTCATCCAAAATATAGGCAAAGCCACCGGTCATACCTGCACCAAAGTTCACGCCTACATTGCCCAGCACGCAAACTACGCCACCGGTCATGTACTCACAGCCATTATCACCTACGCCTTCAACAACCGCTTGCACGCCTGAGTTACGAACCGCAAAACGCTCTCCAGCACAACCTGCAGCAAACAGCTTGCCACCCGTTGCACCATATAAACAGGTATTACCTGCGATGGTCGCTTTGTGACTTTCAAATGACGAACCCAGTGGTGGGCGAATAACCAGCTTACCGCCCGCCATGCCTTTGCCTACGTAATCGTTAGCATCGCCGACTAGGGTCATTTCTAGGCCACCAGCATTCCATACACCAAATGATTGACCAGCGGTTCCGTGTAACTCAATCGAGACAGGATCAGCCGCCATGCCTTGATTGCCATGCTTATCGGCTATATAACCCGATAACATCGCGCCCACTGAACGGTCAGTGTTACAAATACGGCTGACCAGTGAAATACCGCTGCTCTCATCAATTGCTTGTTGAGCTTTAGCAAGTAAGGTTTCATTCAACTTACCTAAATAATGTGACGTATTAGGTGCGCTGCAGTATAAGGTTTCACCAGTTGGGTTATTCGGCTGTGCAATCACTGACGATAAATCAATTTTTTGCTGTTTTGCAGTTTTACCTTCAATCGCTTCGAGTAAATCAAGACGACCGATTAAGTCTGTTAGTTTGGCAACCCCAAGGCTTGCCATAATTTCACGGGCTTCTTGAGCAATAAACTTAAAGTAGTTCATCGCCATTTCTGGTAGGCCATGGAAATGTTTTTGACGCAATGTTTCGTCTTGCGTTGCTACACCGGTTGCACAGTTATTTAGGTGGCAAATACGCAGGTACTTACAACCAAGCGCAACCATAGGACCCGTACCAAAACCAAAGCTCTCTGCACCTAAAATAGCTGCTTTGATGATATCAAGGCCGGTTTTTAAACCACCATCAGTTTGCAAACGAATACGATGACGTAAACCGTTTTCAACCAGCGCTTGTTGTGTTTCAGCAAGACCAAGCTCCCACGGGCTACCCGCATATTTAACCGACGTTAGCGGGCTTGCGCCAGTACCGCCGTCATAGCCTGAAATAGTAATTAAATCAGCATATGCTTTAGCAACACCAGTGGCGATTGTGCCCACACCTGGCTCTGATACTAGTTTTACTGAGATCAACGCTTTAGGGTTTACTTGTTTTAAATCGAAAATAAGCTGAGCTAAATCTTCAATCGAATAAATATCGTGATGCGGTGGTGGCGAAATTAAGGTCACCCCCGGTACCGAGTAACGAAGCTTAGCAATATACGGGGTTACTTTTTCGCCCGGCAATTGCCCGCCTTCACCTGGTTTTGCACCTTGCGCTACTTTAATTTGAATAACGTCAGCACTGCGTAAGTAATGTGGTGTTACCCCAAAACGACCTGACGCGACTTGCTTGATACGAGAGTTTTTCTCGGTACCATAGCGTAGTTTGTCTTCGCCGCCTTCACCTGAATTTGAACAGCCACCTAAGCGGTTCATCGCAATTGCAAGCGCTTCATGCGCCTCTGGCGATAATGCACCGATACTCATTGCCGCCGAGTCAAAACGCTTATATAGCTCAGTTGCAGGCTCAACATCATCAATACTGATCCCCTCTGCTGGCAGTTTCAGTGCAAGCATGTCACGTAATGTGGCAATTGGGCGCTTATTAACAAGATCTGCGTATACGCTGTAATCAGAATATTCGCCTGAGCGCACCGCTTTTTGTAACGTTTGAATGACGTCTGGGTTGTACGCGTGATACTCGCCGTCATGCACATACTTTAATAAGCCGCCATGGCTGAGTAATTTACGTTTACTTAATGCCAAAGTATGTAACTTGCGTTGGTCATCATCAAAATCAGTAAAACACGCGCCTTTAATGCGACTTGCCACACCATTAAAACAGGTATCAACAATTGCATCCGACAAACCAACTGCTTCAAACAACATTGAACAACGATACGATGCCACGGTACTAATGCCCATTTTTGACATGATCTTGTACAAGCCTTTGTTGATTGCATTACGATAAGCAAGCGTAACTTGGCAATAGCTCTTGTTGATCACTTTAGAGTCGCTCATCGCAACCAGTGATTCATATGCTAAGTACGGGTAAATTGCCGTTGCACCAAAACCAATTAATACCGCAAATTGATGCGCGTCACGGACACTACCTGTTTCAATGATGATATTTGATTCACAACGTAAATTGTTATCAACTAAACGCTTTTGTACCGCTCCAACAGCCATAGCGGCAGGAATTGGTAATTTATTCTCATCAAAATTACGGTCACTCAAAAACAACATGACACAGCCACCAGCTGCTTTTTCTTGCGCTTCGTCACAAATACGGATTACTGCATCACCAAGGCCTTCTTCTTTGCTGTAGGTGATATCGATTTTGCAATAGCTGTAATGAGCCTGATCAGCGCTCAATAATTGTTGCATGTCTGCATACATTAGGATTGGCGTATCAAACTGTAGGCGCTTAGCGTGCCCGGTCGTCTCATTAAACACGTTTTGCTCACTACCGATACAGGTCGCCAGCGACATTACATGGTTTTCACGCAGTGGATCGATTGGCGGATTCGTGACCTGAGCAAACTTTTGACGGAAGTAATCAAACAATGAACGGTTACCTTCAGAAAGCACTGCAAATGGCGTGTCATCTCCCATTGAACCGGTTGCTTCTTGGCCAATTTCACCCATCACGCGAATAACGCTATCAAGTTCTTCATTGGTGTAACCAAACATTTTTTGGTATTTCAGTAACGTTTCATCATCAAATGAACGGTTACCCGCATCTTGCTCTGATAACTGCTCAAACGGCGTTAAGCGCTTAACATTGGCCTCAAGCCATGCTTTGTATGGATGGCGAGATTTAAGATCGCGATCAATTTCGTCTGAGTGCCAAATTTTACCTAACTGAGTATCAATAACTAATAGCTCACCAGGGCCAACGCGGCCTTTCTCAACCACTTCATCCGCAGTGTAATCCCAAATACCCACTTCAGAAGCGAGGGTAATAAAGCCATCTTGAGTGATCACATAACGTGCAGGACGCAGACCATTACGGTCCAAGTTACACGCGGCAAAGCGCCCATCAGACATCACAATACCAGCAGGGCCATCCCATGGTTCCATGTGCATAGAGTTAAAGTCGTAAAATGCACGTAAGTCATCATCCATCGCACGGTTTTTCTGCCATGCAGGTGGTACTAGCATTCGCATAGCACGGAATAAATCCATGCCACCAGCTAAAAACAACTCAAGCATATTATCTAGGCTTGATGAATCTGAGCCGGTTTCATTGACAAAGGGTGCTGCTGATTGCAAATCTGGAATAAGCGGCGATGCAAACTTATATGAACGAGCACGAGCCCACTGGCGGTTACCTTGTATGGTGTTGATTTCACCATTGTGCGCTAAATAGCGGAACGGCTGAGCCAAAGGCCAACGCGGTTGTGTATTAGTTGAAAAACGTTGGTGAAATACACAAATTGCGCTGGTCATGCGGATATCGGCTAAATCTAAATAGAAGTTAGGCAAATCCACCGGCATCATTAAGCCTTTGTAGATAGTTACTAACCCAGACAAGCTGGCAATGTAAAAGCCTTCATCTTCGCTTAAACGCTTTTCAGCACGACGGCGCGCAACGTATAAACGACGCTCTAAATCTTTTGGGCGCCAGCCTTCTGGTGCATTAACAAAAATCTGTTCAAATTTAGGTAACTGCTTGATTGCAATTGGCCCTAAACATGATTCATCTGTTGGCACAATTCGCCAACCTTGAATATTGAGGGTTTCTTTTTCGAGTTCTTCACTCAATATATCTTTTGCAGCTTGCGCAAGTACTGGATCTGAGTTTAGGAAAATCATGCCAACGGCATAATTTTTACCCAAGTGCCAATTTTTTTCAGCGGCAATAGCACGAAAAAAGCTATCTGGCTTTTGTAATAATAAGCCACAGCCATCGCCTGTTTTACCATCAGCAGAAATACCACCACGGTGTTCCATACGGTCTAAGCCAGTGATCGCTGTACGAATTAAACGATGACTTGCCTGACCATTAACTTGGGCTATTAAGCCAAAGCCACAATTATCTTTTTCTAATTTTGAGTCGTATAACATAGACCCCTCCCCTTGCTACAACAACTAGCTATGAATGACCTTCTCGACGGTTTGCTAGCAGACAGTCAAAACTATCGCCAATTGTACATTGAGTCAATAGCGCTTTGAATACATATTCACATTCTTGAATATTTCTCACCACAACACAATCTTTTTATTTCATGCCTATTTTTAACATTTAGCGATATTTTACCCGTTATTTTTTTATGACACTGGTGTCATATTTAACAAGTTGTAAAATAACCGTACCACAAACCTGCAGTTTACGTTAACGTAAACCGGTGTGAAAATGAATAAATATTCACTGAGTTATGTAGCGAAAATAAATGCTTTCTTTTTTATTGAATCTCTTTGCTGTCGTTCAAGGTCGATACCACAGCGCACATTAGAGTAAATACTCTTTTCAATGTCTTTTTATGGGTAAATTTAAAACCACTAATTAATGCATAATTATCATCACAACAGTCACATTTTGCATAATTTACGCTAGTTAGTAAGTCTTTAGCTTGCTCACCCTGTTGACGCCTGCGACAGCTTCTTAGCCGCCATAGCAAAGTGTCCGCAGCGGACACAATTTATGTCCGCGGACACCAAATAATTTAAAAATAAATAATTATCTCATTAAAATCATAACATTAAATTTTGGCATGATATTCGAATAAACATTAAAAGATAATTACAGGACACAACTTATGTTTATTCTCAGTTTATTTTTAGTTTCACCAATCACTGTCTTAGTAGTGAGCTTGATGATCACTTACTGCGAGAATAGACATAGCTAAGGATCACTCATGATAAAAGATACCAGCGGACAAGATGTAAGTATTACGCAAAGACGTAGTTACAAAAAACCATTAATAGTACTGGTGCTATCACTTGCTGTACTTGCTTTATGTGCACAAGCATTTATGGGTAACAATCAAGGTAGTATTTCTGTTGAGCGGGCTTCTTTACAGATTGCTACCGTTAATATTAGTCGTTTAGTACGTGATGTAGCCGCCAGCGGTAAAATTGTTGCAGCAAATGCTCCCAAGGTTTATAGCCCAGAACGTGGCTATGTGGATTTACAAGTTAAAGCCGGTGATAAAGTAAATAAAGATGACATTATTGCTTTAGTCGATAGCCCAGAACTCAATAATGAACTAAAACAGCAACAATCGGTGTTAGCCCGCCTTGATGGTGAATTACAACGTAAGCACTTAGAAGCACGTCGACAAAAGTTAAGCTTAACCAAAACGCTTGATCTCGCCCAAGTAGAGCTCAATGCAGCAGACAGGGAAAATCGCCGTGCTAAGCTTTCTATCGAAAAAAACTTGATCAGCCAAATTGATTTAGAAAAAGCAGTTGATGATCTTGCCCGTGCCAAGCTTTCTTACAAACACGCTCAACAAGAAGTTGAACTTGCTAAAGATACACTCGCATTTGAACTCAAAGCTGCAGAGCGCGATCTCGCTCGCCAACAACTGATCGTTGATGATTTAAATCGCCAAGTCAGAAACTTAACTATTAAAGCCAGCGTCACCGGCATTGTTGGTAACCTGCTTGTACAACAAAAAGAAGCCGTTACCCAAAGTCAGCCGTTAATGACGCTGGTTGATTTAAGTAATTTTGAAGCACAACTGCAAGTACCTGAAAGTTACGCCAACGAACTCGGTTTAGGAATGGAAGTTGAGCTCACACTCGGGGCAAAAAAAGTGACTGGTGTGTTGTCGGCAATTTCGCCGGAAGTTAACAATCGTGAAGTAACTACTCGAGTACGCTTTGACGAAGAGCTAAAAGGCATTCGCCAAAACCAGCGATTAACAGCGCGCATTTTATTAGAAAATCGTGATGACGTTTTACAAATCAAACGCGGTGCGTTTATGCAGCAAGGTGGTACGCAGGTTTACAAAGTTATCGGCGACACCGCACAACTGGTAAATATCACAACCGGGGCAAGCAGCATCAACGCAATAGAATTGCTACAAGGTGTTAGCTCAGGCGATCAGCTGATCATCTCCAGTTACGATAACTTTAAACAAGCGCCAACATTATTACTGAGATAAGAACAACCATATTACAAGGATCAACTCATGCTTAAAATGAACAATATTAGTAAACTGTATCAAACAGAAATGGTGCAAACCCATGCACTACGCGACTTTAATTTGCACGTAGATGAAGGTGAGTTTATTGCAGTAACTGGCCCTAGTGGCTCCGGGAAAACCACCTTTTTAAATATCGCAGGCATGTTAGAACCTTTTAGCAGTGGTGAATATCTGCTCGATGGTATTGATGTTGGCAAACTGAACGACAATCAACGGGCGGATTGTCGTAATCAAAAAATTGGTTTTATTTTCCAAGGCTTCAACCTGATCCCTGATTTAAATTTGTATGAAAACATTGAAGTGCCACTGCGCTACCGAGGTATTAAAGCAAGCGAGCGTAAACGTCGTATTGAACAGTGCTTAGAACAAGTAGGTCTAGCTTCACGCGCTAAACATTTGCCGCAGCAGTTATCAGGTGGTCAACAGCAACGGGTAGCGATTGCCCGCGCCCTCGCCGGTGAGCCGCGCTTTTTATTAGCCGATGAACCAACAGGTAACCTAGACAGCTTAATGGCACGTCAAGTGATGGAATTGCTGGAGCAAATTAACCGTGACGGCGCGACCATCATTATGGTGACTCATGACCCAGAACTTGCCCGCAGAGCACCTCGTAATATTCAAGTGGTTGATGGTCAACTTGCCGACTTTACCTTGTATCAAGGCGCGCAAAACCTAAAAAATGTGGCTGGAGCGTAACTTATGCTATTACATTACCTCGATTTAAGTTGGCGTAGTTTTAAGCGCACACCACTGGTAAGCATGTTAATGGTGCTAGCCATTGCTATTGGGATTGGTGTAACCATGACCAGTTTAAGCGTTTATCATATGATGTCGGCGGATCCTATTCCCGAAAAAAGCAATCAACTTTATACTGTGCAATTACAAATAATGGATGATGGCAATACGTGGTGGACTAAAGATAACCTGCCGTCACAACTGACCTATCAAGATGCGGTTAATTTACAGAATGCGCCAATACCTGAGCATAAAATTGCCATGATGCGCTCTGGATTTTCGGTGCATATAGATTCAGACATCATTAAACCATTTATAGGTGAAGCACGTTTAACCACTCCCGATTTTTTTAGCCTATTTAATTTATCATTTATTTATGGTGGAAGCTGGTCTTCGCAACAAGAACAGACAGCGGCATCCGTGGTGGTGATCAGCGAAAAGCTCAATGACAAATTATTTGCAGGTAAAAACTCTGTAGGTAAGGTGATTTATCTGGATGATCTCAGTTATGAAGTTGTCGGAGTTATCGCACATTGGCAGCTAACGACTAAATATTACGATTTAAACAATGGCGCATTTAATGAACCCGAAGAATTATTCCTACCTTTTAGTTTAGTTAAGGCTAATGAAGTAGTAACGTGGGGTAATACCAATGGGTGGAAACATGAAAACACCCGAACATTTGCTGACAAGCTGCAGTCAGAAAAAGTTTGGATCCAATTTTGGGCACTATTATCTGACGCCAAACAAAAACAAGCATACGCAGACTATTTATTAGCTTATATGCAAGAACAACAAAAATTAGGACGTTTTAAGCGTAAAGTACTTGAATACAAACTACGCGATGTAAACCAATGGATGCAATACAACAATGTGGTTAGTGAAGACAACAAAATATTGGTCGGCTTAAGCTTTATGTTTTTAGCTGTGTGCTTAGCCAATATCCTTGGCTTATTGCTCGCTAAGTTTTTGCGTCGGGCACCGGAGGTAGGTGTGCGCCGAGCACTAGGAGCCAGTAAACGACAAGTTTTTTTACAGCATCTAGTTGAAGTAGCCATGCTTGGGGCTTTAGGTGGCTTGCTTGGTATTGTGATAGCACAAGTTGGTTTACTCGCTGTGCGACAAAGCTACAGTTACTATGAAAGCTTAGCCACCATGGATATCACCATGTTACTCAGTGCACCTATTATCGCTATAACAACCTGCATCGTAGCCGGACTTTATCCTGCTTGGTTAGTGTGTAAAACCAACCCTGCAATTTACCTCAAGAGCCAATAAGGAGCCTTATTATGTTAGAAATCAAACCTATATTTCATGCTCTTTGCCGCTCAAAAGTCGGGGCAATATTACTCTTAATTCAAATTGCCATAACCACAGCAATCGTTAGTAATGCGGCATTTATTATCCAAGATAGAGTCGCTTTTTTAAATCAAGACACTGGCTACCCTGAACACGATATTTTTAAATTCAACGTGATGACCTTTGGACAAGATGTTGATATAAATCAGCAGATTGAGCTTGATGAAACTATGCTAAGGTCCTTACCAGAAGTCATTGATGCTGCAATGAGCAGTAGCATTCCTTTATCTGGAGGTGGTAGCGCATCTGATTTTAGTTTAAAACCAGCCCCGCAAGAAGGTCTGTCGGTAAGAACTGCTTATTTTTTTATTGATGATCATGGGATCAACACTTACGGTGTAAACCTAGTTATGGGTAGAAACTTTAGCGAAGATGAAGTATTAGTAACAAATAACGTTGATAAACGACCGAGTGTTACAATCGTTTCACAAACCTTACTCAATGAGTTATTTCCTAAAGGAAATGGTTTAGGTCAAACCATTTATTTTGGTGAAACGCCTTTGAAAGTTATTGGTGTAGTTGAAAAAATGATGAGCCCATGGCTTAAAGACAGCCGCCCAGATAATCTTGCATTCATCCCATATATTAATGCAAAGAGTCTTGCCCAATTTGTGGTTAGAACCAAACCAGACCAACGTGATGCTGTGATGAAAGAAGTTGAAAACCTGATGCTAAAAAATTACAGCAAACGGGTGATCAATAATATAAAAGGTCTAGATGAACTCAAAAATCAATATGTTGCTGCAGATAAACTCATGATGCGTATGCTGATTGTGCTGATTGTGCTGATCACTATTTTAGTATTAGTCACCGCACTAGGTATCTTTGGCTTAACTTTATTTAATATCAGCAAACGCACTAAACAAATTGGCACTCGCCGTGCATTAGGTGCCAGAAAATCAGCTATTATTTACTATTTTTTAGTTGAAAATGCGATGATCTGTGGTGTTGGTTTAATCTTAGGTTGTATCGCAGCTTTATTACTTGGGCAATTGTTAATGCAGCACTTTTCAATTGCCGCACTGCCACCGAGCTATATCGCAGGCACTGCCATTATGGTGTTTGTTATGAGCTTACTTGCCGTGTTTGGCCCTGCAAAACGTGCCGCCAACATATCACCGAGTATCGCCACGCGAACAATATAAAGCAGCTCCCAACCTATGCTACACTGGTTTAATACCGTGTAGCATTTTGAAATAAAGATAACAAAAACAGCGATTAAATTCACATGGAAAAAATACTTATTGTCGATGACAACCCTGCCATATTAGAAGCCTTGTCATTACTGTTAGAAATTCATGACTATCAGGTTGTGACTGCAAAAACGCAGCTTGAAGCCTTACAAATAGTGCAATACCAACGTATCGCGCTGGTTATTCAAGATATGAATTTTAGCAATGACACCACCTCTGGCGAAGAAGGTAAAGCGTTGTTTTATCAACTAAGAGCTCTCAACCCGCACTTACCGATTATTTTGATCACCGCGTGGACTGAACTGGCCAGCGCCATAGAGCTAGTCAAAGCCGGCGCCGCTGATTACTTACCTAAACCATGGGACGATAGCAAGCTCCTCACCTGTGTTAATAACTTAATCGAACTTGGCCAAGCAAAACAACAAAATGTAATGTATGCGCGCCACCAGCAAGAGCGAACATCAAGTTTAGCCGATGCCAACCTAGTTGGTTTAGTGTATCAAAGTACCACCATGGAAAAAATTCTCAATATGGCAATACAAGTCGCTAAGTCAGATGTCTCTGTGCTAATAACAGGTGCAAATGGCAGTGGTAAAGAACGCATTGCACAAATTATTCAAGCCAATTCTCACTTAAACCATGCCCCGTTTTTGACCATCAATGCCGCAGCCCTGCCCCATGATTTAATTGAAGCCGAATTATTTGGCGCTGAAGCGGGTGCTTATACTGGCATCACCAAACAGCGAATTGGTCGCTTTGAGGCCGCTAATGGTGGTACGCTGTTTTTAGATGAAATTGGTAACCTGCCATTATCAGGGCAAATGAAACTACTGCGCGTGTTACAAACTGGTGAGTTTGAACGACTCGGTTCAACAAAAACACAAAAAGTAAATGTTCGGGTTATTTCAGCTACCAATGAAGATTTAAAAGCGGCTATTCATGCAGGTCGATTTAGAGAAGACTTATATTATCGCCTCAACGTGATTGAGCTAAATTTACCCAGTTTAGCGCAAAGACCAGATGACATTTTAGCGCTTGCTAAACACTTCTTAGGCGAGCGCGAATTATCGCTTACAACAGAGCAAGGATTACTCGCGCACAATTGGCCCGGCAACGTTCGTGAGCTAGAAAATGCCTGTAAACGCGCAGCCGTACTCAAACCTAATGGCGACATTACCCTCGATGATTTTGCTCTACAATCGCAACCGCTGCACACTAACTTTGCTAAACAAGAACCCAGTAGAGTAGAACTAGAACAAGCTATGCGTCAGCACCAAGGAGTGATCGCAAAAGTTGCCAGACAGTTTGGTTTAAGTCGTCAAGCACTATACCGCCGTTTGCAGAAATTTGAGATTGATTACTAATGGAAAAAAATAAACCGGCACTGTCTCTCACTCGTAAAATAGTGCTGATATGTAACATCTCTGCACTTATTCCTGTTTGGCTCATCTGCTGGTTAACCCATTTAAGCTGGCCTTCACTACTAATAACAACGCTGCTCACATCACTGCTGGCAAGTTATTTATCTTTTCGGCTCAGCCGCACTCTGGTGCAAGGCATACACTCACTTGAAACTGGTTTGCTTAATTTTAAAGACGGTGAATTAGCCACCTTACTAGCTTATAACGGTAACGATGAATTAGGCCGCTTGTGTCAATTGTATAATCAAACTGCAAAGCAATTACGCCAAGAGAAACAATGGCTCTATCAGCGCGAGCTGATGCTTGATAAAGTGCTACAAAGCTCTCCCCAAGCCGTTATTTTAAAAAATGATAAAGGCTTTATTGTTTATAGTAACTACAGTGCCCGAGACCTTTTTAATGCCAAAACAGCGCTTGAAGGGAGTCAGTTTGCACACCTGCTTGAAAATGCTCATCCACAGTTAAACAATGCTTTAACGCGCGGTAGTGATGGTTTATTTACGCTAGATACTGAAGACCAAGAATCTCAAGCGTGGCATTTATCAACCGGTAAGTTATTACTTAACAATCAATACCATTACTTATATGTCTTTAAACAACTCACCCGCGAACTTAGCCGTCAAGAAGTGGAGGTGTGGAAAAAGGTCATTCGGATCATTAGTCACGAACTTAATAACTCTCTGGGTCCCATGTCGTCAATGCTGCACAGCGGCCAGTTACTCAGTGAAAAAGTAGACGAACCCAGACTTAGCCGCGTGTTTGCTACCATTTCTGAACGCATCAAACATTTAAACGACTTTGTACAAGGCTATGGCAAATTTGCCAAACTGCCCACTCCTCAGCCAAGCGCAATTAATTGGCAAGTGTTGCTCACACAACTGCAAAATCAATGGTGTTTTATGCTCGATATAAGTAATGACGTGCATACACTGGCTGATCCGACTCAAGTCGAGCAGCTACTGATCAACTTAATAAAAAATGCTCACGAATCAGGCTCTGCAAGCGAACATATAAGTGTCACTGTTACACAGAATATTAAAGGCACACATATCAGCGTAAACGACCAAGGTAAAGGTATGAGTGAGCAAGTGATGGCCAATGCATTAATCCCATTTTATTCAACTAAAGTCGCTGGTAGTGGTTTGGGGTTAGCATTGTGCCGTGAAATAGTCGAAGCGCATCATGGTCAAATTAGCTTACACAATCGTAAGCACGGCGGGCTTAGTGTTCATGTTATTCTGCCCCACGGTCCTAACAAACAATCACAAAAAAGCCGCAATTAAGCGGCTTTTTGTTGATTTGCTGATAAACGTTATTCAGCGCCAGCTTCTTTATATTTAGCTGCTGTTTCGGTGATCAGTGGTTGTAATTCACCACGTTGAAACATTTCAATGATAATGTCACAACCACCAATTAATTCGCCATCAACCCACAGTTGTGGAAATGTTGGCCAATTGGCATATGCTGGTAATTCAGCTCGGATATCAGGATTTAGTAAAATATCAACATAGGCAAACGGTTCACCGCATGACATTAATGCTTGAGATGCTTGTGAAGAAAAACCACAATTTGGTAATTTAGGCGATCCTTTCATATAAAGGATAATTGGATTTTCAGAAATTTGCTGTTTAATTTTATCAATGGTTTCCATCTACAACCTCAAAAGTGACGATAGCTGAACATATTAAGGCTTGAAAAATTTTCATTAAGCCTCATATATGTATCTTAAAGTGGGCAAATAAAGCCGCAATCGAAATAGTCTTGCATTTGCACTGCTGTTTGGCATTGCTGTTTGCTAAAACTTGAGTAAAATACTCAACAATTATAGTAACACTATAATCTCATTTGGTATAGGTAACTACCCTGTTTGAACAGGCATTAACTATTACTATTTGAACTATCAACCAAAAGAAGATGGAGATAAAAAATGGCATTTGAACTACCGTCACTACCATATGCAATTAACGCACTTGAGCCACATATTTCACAAGAAACATTAGAGTTTCACCACGGCAAGCACCACAATACTTATGTGACTAAACTTAACGGTTTAATCCCAGGTACTGAATTTGAAGGTAAATCACTTGAAGAAATCGTATGTTCTTCTGAAGGTGGCGTATTTAACAATGCAGCACAGATCTGGAACCATACTTTTTACTGGAACAGCCTATCTCCAAATGGCGGTGGCGAAGCAACAGGCGCTGTTGCAGATGCTATCAATGCTAAATGGGGTTCTTTTGAAGCATTCCAAGCAGCTTTTGATGATAAAGCAGTAAACAACTTTGGTTCAAGCTGGACATGGTTAGTTAAATTAGCTGATGGTTCTTTAGACATCGTTAATACTTCTAACGCTGCAACGCCACTAACTCAAGACGGTGTAACACCGATACTGACTGTGGACCTGTGGGAACATGCTTACTACATTGATTTCCGTAACGTTCGTCCAGACTACTTAAAAGCATTCTGGTCGCTTGTTAACTGGGAATTCGCGAACGCTAACTTCGCATAATTGATTGCTCGTTCTGAGCAAGCCCAATTTAAAAGACGCTCCGGCGTCTTTTTTGTTTTCTAACATAAATTTTTAATTTTATTGCACAAAAAATCAAATTCGTGACTAAGCTTTAAATAACCTTTGCTTCTTTTTTAATTTGTAAGCACCTAGTTTAAGCAGGTTTTTCGGAGGTTTCCATGAGTATTTTTGAGCATTACCAAGCACGATACGAAGCGGCACAAGAAGAAGAGTATAGTATCGCTGAGTTCTTAGAGATTTGTAAAACTGATAAGTCGGCTTATGCCAGTGCACCAGAGCGATTATTAGCGGCCATTGGTGAGCCAAAAATGATCGATACTTCAAAGGATGCACGGTTAAGTCGATTATTTTCAAACAGAGTAGTAGCACGTTACCCTGCCTTTAATGATTTTTACGGTATGGAGGATGCAATTGAACAAATCGTTTCATACCTAAAACATGCTGCGCAAGGCCTTGAAGAGTGTAAACAAGTGCTTTATCTACTTGGGCCTGTAGGCGGTGGTAAATCATCGATTGCCGAAAAGCTAAAATATTTAATGCAACAAGTGCCTATTTACTCAATTAAAGGCTCACCGGTCAATGACCACCCGTTGGCGCTTTTTGATCCTAATGAAGATGCTGAGCTGATGGCAAAAGAATACGGAATAAAGCCCCGTTACTTAAAAACCATTATGTCACCCTGGGCCACTAAGCGCTTATCTGAATTTAATGGTGATATTAGCCAGTTTAAAGTGGTAAAACGCTACCCCTCTATTTTAAATCAAATTGCTATTGCAAAAACTGAACCTGGGGATGAAAACAACCAAGATATTTCCGCTTTAGTCGGTAAAGTTGATATTCGCAAACTAGAACATTTTGCTCAAAACGATGCTGATGCTTATGCTTATTCCGGTTCATTATGTCTTGCAAATCAAGGGTTAATGGAATTTGT
This sequence comes from Pseudoalteromonas sp. SG41-2, assembly GCF_014164535.1. Classification (NCBI taxonomy): domain Bacteria; kingdom Pseudomonadati; phylum Pseudomonadota; class Gammaproteobacteria; order Alteromonadales; family Pseudoalteromonadaceae; genus Pseudoalteromonas; species Pseudoalteromonas sp. SG41-2. Next base: position 20,182 of record NZ_JACJFK010000035.1, read on the forward strand.
TGAGATGTTTAAAGCGCCAATCAAAGTATTGCATCCGCTTTTAACAGCCACGCAAGAGGGAAATTATAATGGCACCGAAGGTATTAGTGCACTGCCCTTTAATGGCATGATTTTGGCTCATTCAAACGAATCAGAATGGCAGACCTTTAAAAACAACAAGAACAATGAAGCCTTTTTAGACCGTGTTTACATCGTCAAAGTGCCGTATTGTTTACGTGCATCTGAAGAGGTAAAAATCTACGACAAGCTATTGGAACATAGTGAATTATATAATGCTCCTTGCGCGCCAGGCACACTGGAAACATTGGCAAAATTTACCACGCTATCACGGTTAAAAGATCCCGAAAATTCCAGTATCTACTCAAAAATGCGGGTATATGACGGCGAAAGCTTGAAAGACACCGATCCTAAAGCTAAATCGTATCAAGAGTATCGAGATTATGCCGGTGTTGATGAAGGCATGACCGGACTATCAACTCGGTTTGCATTTAAAATTTTATCGCGCGTGTTTAACTTTGACACACTTGAGGTAGCGGCAAACCCAGTGCATTTATTTTATGTATTAGAGCAACAAATTGAACGAGAGCAATTCTCTGCCGACGTTGAAGAACGCTACTTAAGCCACTTGAAAGGCTATTTAATCCCGCAGTATGTTGAGTTTATTGGTAAAGAACTGCAAACAGCTTATTTAGAGTCCTACTCTGAGTACGGGCAAAACATTTTTGACCGCTATGTCACTTATGCTGATTTTTGGATCCAAGACCAAGAGTATCGCGACCCTGATACCGGCCAGCTATTCAACCGCGAAGCATTAAATGCCGAACTTGAAAAAATTGAAAAACCAGCCGGCATTTCAAATCCAAAAGATTTCCGTAACGAAATCGTTAATTTTGTATTGCGTGCACGGGCGCACAACAACGGTAAAAATCCATTGTGGACCAGCTATGAAAAACTGCGCACTGTGATTGAGAAAAAAATGTTCTCCAATACTGAAGAACTATTACCCGTTATTTCTTTCAATGCGAAAACATCCGCAGAAGATCAGAAAAAACATGAAGATTTTGTCAATCGTATGGTGGAAAAAGGATATACCCAAAAGCAAGTTCGTTTGTTATCAGAGTGGTATTTACGCGTGCGTAAATCGCAATAACACGCAGCTGTGTATTTTTAGGGGGTCTTTATGGCGCATTTTATAGACCGTCGCCTGAACGGTAAGAATAAGAGCACGTTAAATCGTCAACGCTTTATCAGGCGCTATAAAAAACAGATCAAAGAAGCGGTGTCAGATGCAATAAATAAACGCAGTGTCACTGATTCCAGTAGCGGTGAGAGTATTTCAATTCCGCAACGGGATATCGGTGAACCTACTTTTCATCAAGGTAAAGGGGGCGATAGAGAACAAATTCATCCTGGTAACGATCAGTTCTCAACCGGTGATAAAATTAAACGCCCGCAAGGTGGCCAAGGTGGTGGAGCCGGCGAAGGTGAAGCGAGTGACTCTGGTGAAGGCGAAGATGACTTTGTCTTCTCGATTTCTAAAGATGAGTATCTAGACTTACTGTTTGAAGACTTAGAGCTGCCAAATTTACAGCAAAACCAGTTAGACAAACTCGTGCAAATGAAAACTCATCGTGCTGGTTTTTGTAGTGATGGTATGCCGAGTAATATTGATATTGTGCGTTCACTTCAGGGCTCACTTGCAAGGCGTGTTGCGATGAGCGCGGGTAAAAAGCGTCAATTAGCAGAGCTTGAAGCACAGCTTTGCCTATTAATGGCTGAGCCTGAACCAGATATAGCTGCTATTGCATTAATGGAGCAAGAAATCGCCGCATTACAAAAACGCATCAGTGCAGTGCCCTTTATTGATAATTACGATTTGCGTTTTCGTAACTATGAAAAACAGCCTCATCCAACTAGTAAAGCGGTGATGTTTTGTATTATGGATGTGTCGGGCTCGATGGATCAAGCAACCAAAGATATGGCAAAACGTTTTTATATTTTGCTTTATCAATTTTTGACCCGCAGTTATAAAGACATTGAAGTGGTGTATATTCGCCATCATACCCAAGCCAAAGAGGTCGACGAACAGGAGTTTTTCTATTCCCAAGAAACTGGCGGCACAATTGTCTCCAGCGCACTGAAGTTAATGAATGAGATAATTACCGAGCGTTATAACGCTGGCGAGTGGAATGTGTATGCAGCACAAGCCTCAGATGGCGACAATTGGGCTGATGACTCTCCCCAATGCTCAGAGATCTTACGCAACAAGTTGCTCAGTACCATTCGCTATTACGCTTATATTGAGATCACTACCCGCGCCCATCAGAGTCTATGGCGTGAGTATCAAAATATTTGTCAAACTCATAATAACTTTGCTATTCAACATATACGCAATGTTGAAGATATTTACCCTATTTTCCGTGAGTTATTCAAGAAGAGTCGTCAACACCAAGGGGCAGCCTAGGCTGTACAGCGAGGTATTTATATGACCAATAAACGAATGAGCGATGGGCCAGATTGGACATTTGAATTACTACAACAATACCAAGACGAAATTGCCCGCGTGGCTGAACATTATCGCCTCGATACTTATCCTAATCAGATTGAAGTGATCACCGCAGAACAAATGATGGATGCCTATTCCAGTGTTGGTATGCCTATTGGCTATAGTCACTGGTCTTATGGTAAAAAATTTATTCAAACTGAGCAAAATTACAAACGCGGACAAATGGGATTGGCTTATGAAATTGTCATAAACTCGAATCCTTGTATTGCTTATTTAATGGAAGAAAATACCCTTCCAATGCAGGCTTTAGTGATGGCGCACGCTTGCTACGGGCACAACTCGTTTTTTAAAGGTAATTATTTATTTAAAACATGGACTGATGCCAGCTCTATTATTGACTACCTATTATTTGCAAAAAATTATATTGCTCGTTGCGAAGAAAAACATGGCATTGATGAAGTCGAAAACCTACTTGATTCATGCCATGCACTTATGAATTACGGTGTCGATCGTTATAAACGCCCACAGCAAATATCTTTATTTGAAGAACAAAAACGCCAACAAGAGCGCGAAGATTACTTACAATCACAAGTGAACGAACTTTGGCGCACAATACCTTCACATCAACAGGAAACTAGAAAACACGAGCGTCATTTTCCTTCAGAGCCACAAGAAAATATTTTGTATTTTATAGAAAAAAACGCGCCATTACTGGAATCTTGGCAACGAGAAATAATTCGTATTGTGCGTAAAATCTCACAATATTTTTATCCTCAAAAGCAAACCCAAGTAATGAATGAAGGCTGGGCAACGTTTTGGCATTATACTATTTTGAATCACTTATATGATGAAGGGAAACTCACTGACTCATTCATGTTAGAGTTTTTACAAAGTCATACTAATGTTGTGTATCAGCCCCCTTACAATAGTAATTATTATTCGGGTATTAACCCTTATGCGCTGGGTTTTAATATGATGGTGGATATCCGCCGTATTTGTGAAAACCCTACCGAAGAAGATAAACAGTGGTTTCCAGAATATGCCGGGAGCAACTGGTTAGATACGCTGCACTTTGCAATGGAAAACTTTAAAGACGAAAGTTTTATTAGTCAATTTTTATCACCCAAACTTATCCGTGACTTTAAATTATTCACTATTATCGATCACGAAAAAGATCCGAATCTACAAGTTGGTGCGATCCACGATGAAAGCGGCTATCACGCGGTACGGACTGCGCTCTCAGCACAATATAACCTCAGTAATCACGAACCCAATATTCAGATCTATGATGTTGATATTAGAGGTGATCGCTCTTTAACCTTGCGCTACGTGCCACATCAGGATATTCCACTGGCAAAGTCTCACCATGAGGTATTAAAACACCTTTACAGACTATGGGGCTTTAAGGTAAAACTGGAACAAGAGTCAACTTCTGGCGAATTGAATATACTCGGGCAATGTCCATCAGATGATTCACGCCATACAACAGAGTGAATAGAATGGATAAAAAGCTTCTCGTACTAATTGATTCAGTAGAATTTGCACGTACTGCTATTTTGCACGCGAAACACAAAGCAATTGGTAAGCAAAAACATATTGATATTGTCGCCTTTGCCTATGAAAGTGCTGGTAATATTTTGTTCTCGCCGCCAGCTGAACAATTGCAAGTAATTCAAGAAACAAGGTTGGCTACTCTCAAAAAAGAATTAGTACCACTACTTGAAAGCGAATTGTCAGAATCAGATTATTCATTAAATATTATTTGGCATGAAGCGCCCGAGCAATGGTTAGCCAATGAGAGTGACTTTGAAAACTATGAGATGGTGATAAAAACGCGCCATATTGACGAACATTGTCAATTTAGTGAACTTGACTGGCAGTTGATCCGCTTTACCCCACTACCACTTTATTTAGCTGCGGATAATACCTGGCGCAATAACACCAATGTGTTAGCTGCACTTGATTTAGGTAGCGAAAAAGCCACTAAATACAAACTAAACAAAGATATGATTGAAACTGGTTTAGCTTATTCCAAGCATTATGACTGTCAGTTTTATACTTGTTATACCGTTCATGTTTCCCCAATTTTAAGAGACTTAGGCATTGTATTTTCAGACGAACAAGTACTGAATGCTTTTGAGAAACTACCTGTCATTCAACGTAATTTAATTCTTGAGCACGATCTTAAAAATAACCTTCACATAAAAGCGGGCTTAGCCGAGCAAGTGATCCCAAGTATTGCAGCTAAGCTTAATGCAGGTCTTGTGATCATGGGCTCAGTAGGCAACATAGGTATAAAAGGTAAGTTAATTGGCAATACCGCTGAAAAAGTTATGCGGTTACTAAAAACAGACTTGCTTATTTTACCTCCTGAATGTTAGATAATTGCTAGTGATAATATAAAAAATGACGCATTTTGCGTCATTTTTTATGCCTATTAAAAGCAACCTAGTTTGGCTAGTTAAACCTTTTACTATTGTGCCTTAAAGGCTTTTTATACTCATCAAGATTAACTCAAATCTTTATACGCCGTGATACAGTTTCTGCCATTTTCTTTTGAAAAGTAAAGAGCTTTATCTGCCGCTTCAATCCATTTTTCATAGCGCTCAAATTCATCTTGAAAACAGGCAAAACCAACACTTACCGTCATTTTAATTTGTTGTTCGCCAAAGTAAAAAGATGAATTTTCAATTAAACTACGCAAACGCTCAGCAAATATCTCAGCACCTTTGCGATCCGTGTCCAACAGCGTTACCGCAAATTCTTCGCCGCCATAACGACCTGCAATGTCTGTTTCACGCAATGTTTTACGCAGTAAATCAGCAATGTTACGCAGTGCTTCATCGCCACAACGATGGCCATGTTCATCATTTACTTTTTTAAAGTGATCGATATCAAACATCAATAAAGTACTTGTGCCACCACTGCGTTTGATCCTAAGAAATTCTTTGCGTAGGGTATCTTCCCAATGACCTCGATTAGTCAATTTTGTTAGTGCGTCTGTTTGACTCATTTGTTCAAGTTTACGATTTACTTCTTCGAGCTCTTTTTTATTCACCGCCATATCAGTTACATCATAAAGAATGATACAAATATGGCCAACTTCTCCCATCGTATTTGACAGAGGAATAAATGTCGCGTTTTGAAACATATGGTCTGCTTTACCCGTGATTGGACGGTAATTTTTAAAGCGGAAAATGTATGGCTGCTGTTCCCAAATAGTAAATGAGCGATTTTTCAAAATAAACACAGACTCTGATTTACTGCGAAACCACTTTTCATCAATTGATGGAAATAAATCAAATAAATCTTTATCTTTTACTGCGCTGGGTAACATACCCGAATGGTTTTCCATAAAACCATTCCAAATACACACTTTATAGTCCCTATCTAATACCACTAAACCAACATCTACGGTATTAAACATATCCATTAACCAATGGATTTCATTCATATTAAAATCAGCAGCAGGCATAATGTTAGTCTTCTAATAGGTAAGCAACTTTGTATTTCAAAGTTTTTAGTGAGTCTTCGGTAAATAACAGCATCAAGTCACAGTTAATATTGTGGTTCTCAATACCATAGCTAATTTCTATTGCCAGAGTACGTTGCCAGCGTGATTTGTTTGCTTTAACTAAATCAGACACATCACAATGTTGCCCTAACACCACTGGGTGTCCTTGGCTAAAGGTCATGTCTAATTGGCGAGATAATCCAGTTAAGATTGCACCTATCAGGATATTACTAATATCCATTAATAACTCCAGCTCAATTTTCTTATTGAGCTCCCCTTGATAGTTCATCAAGGACGCAATTTCTTTAAAGCTAGAATCATTTAGAAGCAACAATGCCTCACCGGATACACCACCACCAATAAAACCTTGGCATACGCCTGAGGTTGTTGCATTAGCATCAATTGAGCGCAGCGCCATATCAAGTTCATTAACTTCGAGAATATTGACATTAGGAATAGGCAGTTCAACAAATACATTTAATAGCCGTGCTAATAAGTCTCCAGCCTGACCCATTGCCACGTTAGTCAGCTCTTGGTATATATCCCTAACATCTGGGTCAACTTGCTCACCTAAGCGGTGTGAGAGCCGCTCGCGCATTGCTTTATCTTTAATTCCATGGTGTTCGATAATGTCGGCAAGCTTTTGGGCATCACATGGTTTTTGAATAAAGTCTATCGCGCCAAGTTCGAGCACCCGTTGATGCGCATTCGGCTGAATATCGCCAGAGACAACAACGGTTAGTATATCCAAGTTTTGCTCTTGAATTGCTTGCAGTACTTCGTAGCCATCCATTTGCGGCATATTTAAATCGAGGAATAAGATTTCCGGGCTTAACGCTTTAATTTGCTCAATACAATGCACGCCATCTTCAGCAAACTCAACTTTAATATCCCAATCATCGGGCAACGAACGAGCTAACTGACGGCGCGCAAGCTTAGAATCATCACAAATTAGTACCGATGTTGACATAGTCTCTCTCTGATTGCTTTTATTTTTATTATTAAAAATGTAAACATTTACCACTGCTTTATGTTAATCAATGTAACCATGCATTACAATTTTAAATTGCATTAAACTCTTGGTGTCCATGAATGATTATAATACACTCAGCCTAATTGCGTTAACTCTAAAGGAAATACCTTATGCTCCGTTCACTCACTTTTGCTTTAAGTGCCTTTTGTTCAATGGCTTTTGCCGCCGATATGACCGAAAATACGCTTGATGCGGGAAAAGTATCAGCACAATCTAAGCCAATCACTTTATTAGGACAAGGCGTAAAACTAGGCGATAAAGCACCAGACTTTAAAGTGGTTGATGGCTCATTCACGCCAATTACTTTAGCCGATTACCAAGGTAAAGCCGTTTTAATAAGCGTTGTTCCAAGTCTTGATACTGGTGTTTGTAGCATTCAAACCAAGCATTTTAACGAAAAGGTTGCATCGCAATTTCCAAATATAGCCATGCTCACCATTAGTGCTGATTTACCGTTTGCACAAAAACGTTTTTGCAAAGCCGAGAACATAGATAAAATTACTGCCTTATCTGATTCAGTATGGCGTGACTTTGGTCAAAACTATGGTTTGATCATTAAAGATATGGGATTACTTACCCGTGCTGTGTTCGTATTAGATGCAAGTCATAAAATTGTTTATAAACAGTTGGTAGCCGATTTATCAACTGAACCAAAATATGACCCTGTTATAAGTGCTTTAACCGCGTTGTAATCTTGCAAATAACAGTCATAAAAAAACCGCCAATCGGCGGTTTTTTTATTGATTGAATTATCAACCCAATAATTCAGCAAGTTGCTGATTAACAGCTTCAACAGCTTGGGTACCGTCTAAACGATGATACTGCGTATTACCCGCTTTAGCTTCCGCTTGGTAATAATCAACCAATGGCATTGTTTGCTCATGGTAAATACCTAAACGTTTACGTACTGTTTCTTCTGTGTCATCAGCACGTATGATCAGATCTTCACCTGTTACGTCGTCTTTACCTTCCACTTTTGGCGGATTGTAAACTACGTGATAAACACGGCCGGAACCAGGATGAACGCGACGTCCTCCCATGCGGTCAACAATAATTTCATCAGCCACATCAAACTCAATAACGTGATCAACAACTACGCCATTTTCTTTCATTGCATCAGCTTGTGGGATGGTACGTGGGAAACCGTCTAGTAAAAAACCTTTTTCACAATCAGCTTTAGTAATACGCTCTTTAACAAGACCTATGATGATGTCATCAGAAATTAACTGACCTGCATCCATTACTTTTTTCGCTTCAAGACCCAGTGGTGTGCCTTCTTTAATTGCAGCACGTAACATATCACCAGTTGAAATTTGTGGAATACCGTACTTATCCATCAAAAACTGAGCTTGAGTGCCTTTACCTGCACCCGGCGCGCCCAAAAGAATAATGCGCATATCATTGTCCTCGTTTGATACTGATTTTACAAAAAGCATATCAGTATGATTTATTATAAAGCTTGAATTCTTCCATAAGCGCCGCAGATACTCAAGCAACTTATACCAATTGACTACGTTGAGATCATAAAAAAAGGGAACCGAAGTTCCCTTTTTATTAAAATGTTAGTTTTTGAGCAATTACTTACTCAAATCTAACATTAATTTATTTAAGCGAGTCACAAAACCTGCTGGATCTTTTAATGTACCGCGCTCTGCAAGCAAGGCTTGATCAAGCAGTACATGTGACCACTGTGCAAATTTGTCTTCGTCTTGTTCAACATTTAAATGCTTAACAAGTTGATGCTCAGGGTTAAGCTCAAAAATTGGTTTTGCTTCTGGAGCAGCTTGACCTACTGATTCCATTAGCTTTTGCATTTGTGAGCTCATGTCGTTGTCATCAGCGACCACACAGGCTGGTGAGTCAGTTAAACGATGCGTAAAGCGTACATCTTTAACATTATCGCCAAGTGCTGTTTTGATGCGCTCAACTAAGCCTGCAACTTCTTTTTCAGACTCTTCTTGCGCTTTTTTGGTCTCTTCATCATCTAAGCTACCTAAGTCTAGGTCACCACGGGTAATTGACTTAAATGGTTTTTCAGCAAACTCGGTTAAGTGGCTCATCATCCACTCATCAACACGGTCACTCATCAACAGCACTTCGATACCTTTCTTACGGAAGATCTCTAGATGTGGAGAGCTTTTCGCCGCAGTGAATGAATCTGCAACAACGTAGTAAATCGCATCTTGGCCTTCATTCATACGCTCAACGTATTGCTCTAATGAAACGTTTTGTGCTTCTTCATCAGTGTGTGTTGATGAGAAACGCAGTAACTTAGCAATCGCTTCTTTATTCGCTGCATCTTCTGCTGGACCTTCTTTGATCACTTGACCAAATTCATTCCAAAATACTTGGTAATCGTCGGCTTTATTTTTCGCCATACGCTCAAGCAATTTTAAAGTACGTGACGTACAGCCCTTACGGATTGCTTGCGTAACTTTGTTATCTTGTAAAATTTCACGCGATACGTTTAGCGGTAAATCGTTTGAATCAAGTAAACCTTTTACAAAGCGTAAGTAGCTAGGCATAAATTGCTCAGCATCATCCATTACAAATACACGTTGTACATACAGCTTTAAGCCACTTTGACGGTCACGATTCCATAAATCAAATGGTGCTTTTTTAGGAATATACAGTAAGCTTGTGTATTCAGTTTTACCTTCAACTTTGTTGTGAGCCCAGCTCAGTGGATCTTCCCAATCATGGCTTACATGCTTATAAAATTCTTTATATTCATCATCAGATAGCTCTGATTTATCACGCGTCCACATTGCTGTGGCGCGGTTAATGCTTTCCCACTCACCAGGTACGGCTGGAATTTTCTCGCCATCTTCACCTTCTGACTCAGGCACTTCGGCTTTGTACATTTGTACTGGTGTTGAAATATGATCCGAGTACTTAGTTACAATACTACGTAGGCGCCATTCATCAGCAAACTCTTTTTCATCTTCACGAAGGTGTAAAGTAATTTCAGTACCACGGCCTGCTTTTTCAATTTCTTCTAGCGTGTATTCGCCCTCACCTTGTGATTGCCATTCAACGCCTTTTTCTTCACCGGCTTTGCGAGTACGAACAGTCACTAAGTCTGCAACTATAAATGCAGAGTAAAAACCAACACCGAACTGACCAATCAGTTGCGAATCTTTGCTTTGGTCGCCAGTTAAGTTTTTGAAGAACTCAGCGGTGCCCGATTTAGCAATCGTACCTAACGAGCTGATCACTTCATCACGAGTCATACCAATACCGTTATCAGAAATAGTTACGGTATTTTTTTCTTTATCGGCACTGATACGTACACGTAAGTCTGCGTCACCTTGGTATAGTTCACCATTTGAAAGTGCTAAAAAGCGTAATTTATCAGCCGCGTCAGAGGCATTTGACACAAGCTCACGTAAGAAAATTTCTTTATTAGAATAAAGTGAGTGAATCATTAAGTTTAATAGTTGTTTAACTTCTGTTTGAAAGCCTAATGTTTCTTTTTGTGCTGCAGTCATTTATATATCTCCAATTTGCAAAGTGTCTGCGTTATGCACTTAATATGGGGCGCGGTTTGTTAACTTCAAGTCAAAAGAGCAAAAAAGTAAGCTATAGCAAGATAAACACGGAAGTTAAGTTGTTTTTTCTTACAATCAAAATGGCTGTGGGCAATGTAGGTGCGTTTGCTTGAAGCTTCGAGGGTGTACAAAAAACAGATCGCTGGCATGTAATTGTAAGCGCTCAGCCAGTTGTTGGCTATGTTGGTTTTTATACAGATCACAGCCAATAATTGGGTGCCCAATGCTCTGACTGTGAATACGTAATTGATGTGTACGCCCCGTCACAGGGGTAAATTGCACTAAAGTACGCGGCGGTGATGTTAAGCGCTGTAATACTAAATAGTCACTGACGGCAGACTTACCCGTCACATTACAAATTTTAACTAATGGAAAGAGTAATTTATCTTTGACTATTGCAGCGTTTATTTGACCTACGTCATTTAATAACCAGCCATCCAACATGGCTATATAGTGTTTTTTTATTGTCCCTGATTGAAACTGCTTATTAAGGAGCTTAGTTGATTCAGAGTTAAGGCCTACAATCATAATACCTGAAGTACCATAGTCTAATCGATGCGGCAATTTAGCTGTCGGAAATGCGGCAGTCAGACCTGGCTGCCCATTCACTAAACGATAATGCACAGAATCCCAATTGGCCGGATTTTTACCAGATAAACTCAGTAAGCCACTGGGTTTATTGATCAATAAAATATCATCGTCTTTATATAAAATTTCCACATGCTCATGACAAACCGATGCAATAAAGTCATCGACAATAGAATGCTGTGGCAAATTTGTATCAGACATTATTTCTCTCATTATTGATTTTATAAAAACGTTGCAACATTAGTATCTTGAAACTAGTTCAATTTCTATCATACACAAAAAAAGTCGGTATGCTGCGCTGTAGTTTGGCTTTTAACTATAAAGGGCGCTAGTTTTCAAGATTAGAAAATGGCAGTGAACGCATGTCGAAGGTTAACACTGCGCTGCTGACAGCTCAAAGCCATTAGCTTTCCTACAGACGTAAAAAAAGCCGCTTCATTTCTGAAGCGGCTTTCTCAATTTGGAGCCTGGCAATGTCCTACTTTCACATAGCAAATGCTACACTATCATCGGCGCTGTTTCGTTTCACTACTGAGTTCGGCATGGGG
>NZ_JACJFK010000036.1:0-27233 GCF_014164535.1 Pseudoalteromonas sp. SG41-2
GGTTCTAGGTTCTAGGTTCTAGGTTCTAGGTTCTACAAATTTTAATTTTAAACTTTTTATGGCAAGCTTTATTTATGTATTTTTTAAGCTTGCCATTATTTTTTGTAAAGTACTGCGCGGGGTAAACCCACGCCTACGCTTATTTTTTTGCTAAAATATCACAAATGCGTTGGCATGCTTGGCCGTCACCGTACGGGTTATGGGCGCGGCTCATTGCTTTGTATGCAGCATCATCAGCTAATAACTCATTTAGTGAAGAAGTAATTTTTGCTACGTCAGTGCCAACTAATTTAACTGTACCAGCCTCTACTGCTTCTGGACGTTCTGTTGTATCACGCATTACCAGTACCGGCTTACCTAAGCTTGGCGCTTCTTCTTGTATGCCACCTGAGTCAGTTAAAATAATATGTGAGCGATTCATTAAATATACAAATGGTAAGTATTGCTGTGGCTCTATTAAATGTACGTTGTCTACATCTTTTAATATACGCTTTACTGGCTCTTGAACATTTGGGTTTAAATGCACTGGGTAAAGTATTTGCGTATCTGGGTGAGCTTTAGCTGTTTGCGCTAGCGCTTCACAAATTCGCTCAAACCCACCACCAAAGCTTTCACGGCGATGGCCCGTGACTAAAATAAGTTTTTTATTTTCATCAAGCATAGGGAATTGTGATGCTAATGTGTTACTTAACTGTGTATCATTTTCTATTTGTTGCTTAACAAGTAGTAAAGCATCAATAACCGTATTACCGGTTACAAATATATTTTCGCTTGCGTAATTTTCTTTCAGCAAGTTAGCTTTTGAAGTATCCGTTGGTGCAAAGTGGAATTGTGTTAATGCACCAGTTAGTTTTCGGTTACCTTCTTCAGGCCATGGCGAATAAATATTACCTGTACGTAAACCTGCCTCAACGTGACCTACTGCAATTTGCTCATAGTAAGCTGCTAAGCTCGCAGCAAACGTAGTTGCGGTATCACCATGAACAAGCACAACGTCAGGCTTAAATTCTTTAAGTACAGGAGTTAATTCTTGCAAAATACGGCTTGTAACTTCTGGCAGGGTTTGCCCTGCTTTCATTAAGTTTAAATCGTACTCAGGGGTAATTTTAAAAAGCTCAAGTACTTGGTCTAGCATTTCACGGTGCTGTGCAGTTACACATACTTTAGCGTCAAAACGACTATCGTTAGCTAGGGCATGAACAAGAGGTGCCATTTTAATGGCTTCTGGGCGAGTACCAAATACTGTTAATACTTTCACTTTACATCCTTTGTGAGTTTTAAAATAAATATTTATCAGCTATCAGAGTAACGCGACTATGTTGCATTACAGTGTCAAATTTTAGGTTCTAGGTTCTAGGTTCTAGGTTCTAGGTTAATCAGTTTAAAAACTGCTACGGGCTTTGTGCAACGAGCAGCGAGCTAATTAATCTAGCAAAAACCATTTTCACCACCGAGGCGCTTTGCTGCACCGAAAAACCATTCGTGGCTAAAGCCAACTCCTACGTACTCTCTGTGGTGATTCTTTTACTTTAGTTACAACTGCGCGGCATAAAGCCCCGCCTATAAAAAATTTTTACCACCGAGGCGTTCGCTACATCGAGAAAAGCTAGATAAAAGTTAATTTATTAGCTCTCTAATCTCTACCTCCGTGAACTCAGTGTCCTCTGTGGTGAATTTACTTAATTTTTTACCACCGAGAACACCGAGGCGCTTTGCTGCACCGAAAAACCATTCGTGGCTAAAGCCGACTCCTACGTGTTCTTTGTGGTAAACCTTTTACTTTAATTGCAACTGCACGGCATATAGCCCCGTCTACAAAACAAGTTCTACCACCGAGGCGTTCGCTACATCGAGAAAAGCTAGATAAAAGTTAATTTATTAGCTCTCTAATCTCTACCTCCGTGAACTTAGTGTCCTCTGTGGTGAATTTACTTAATTTTTTACCACCGAGAGCACCGAGGCGCTTTGCTGCACCGAAAAACCATTCGTGGCTAAAGCCGACTCCTACATGTTCTTTGTGGTGAACCTTTTACTTTTATCACAACTGCGCGGCATAAAGCCCCGCCTACATTTGAAACCAAAGGTTCTAGGTTCTAGATTTTAGGTCCTAGTCACTATCCTAGAACCTAGTTTTTTTTAACCTTTCCCCTAGTTACCTTTAACTTTTAACCTTTCTCGGTGGCAAGCCACTCGCCTACATTTGAAGTCAAAGATTTTAGGTGCTAGTTACTTACCTAGCACCTATGAACCTTTTTTTCGCGATATAAAATCGCTGCTACGTTTTACTTATCCGATTTATATTCGTAATTGTAGTAACCGTAATAGCCGTATGCATTACTGGCTTTTTTAACTACACCGTTAAATACCACACCTTTAACATCGGTGCCATTTTGCTCAAAACGATTACGGGTAAGTTCGATCTCTTTAATATGGTTTTGGCCAAAACGGGTTACCAATAATGTAGTGCCAGTATGGGCGCTAACTATTGCCGGATCGGTCACCGCTAAAATAGGTGGTGTATCAACAATTATTATATCGTATGCGCTACTTACCTCTTCAACTAACTTACTAAAGTTACTATGCATAAGTAATTCTGATGGATTCGGTGGTATTTGCCCACGAGTAATAACACTCAACCCTTCTACAGTAGTTGGCTTAGTCACTTGTTCAAGGTTTAAACGCCCAGATAGGTAATCACTCAAGCCATCATCCCACTTTAAGCCAAACTGAGTCTGTAAGTACCCTTTACGCATATCGGCATCGATTATTAGTACTTTTTTACCGCTTTGTGCCAAAACTGCGGCTAAGTTAACTGATACAAATGATTTACCAACACCTGGACTTGGGCCGGAAATTGCAATTAAGTTATTTTTAGCCTCCATCATCGCAAAATGTAAACTAGTACGTAGGCTACGCAGTGCCTCAATTGATAAATCCGCTGGGTTATCAAGTGCCAATATGGACTTAGGTTTATTCGCTTTATTTTTAAGCGCTTTGCTAAAACCAGTGAGTTTATCTTGATAATCTGAGTACGGTACGCTGGCATATACTGGCAGGCCAATTGCCTCAATTTCGTTTGGATCTTCAACGCCTTTGTGCATGGCTTTTTGCACCAGCACAATTGCAACAGCTAACATACCACCTAGCATAGTAGCCATCACGACTATCAAGGCTTTTTTAGGCTTAACAGGTTTCGAGGTATTCACCTCTGCAAAATCAATAATACGTACGTTACCTACTGTACCGGCACGCACTATATCAAGCTCTTGGGTTTTGCTTAGTAATAGCGTATAAATTTGGTTACTTACTTCTACATCGCGTTTTAAGCGCAGTAACTCTTGTTGAGTCTCTGGTAGGTTACCTACTTCACCAACTAATTCTTTTTTCTGCTCATTAACGGCGTTGATTTGCTCAATTAAGCCTTGGTAAGTTGGGTGGTCTTTTTTAAACTTGCGGCTCATTTCTAAACGCTTTAACTCAAGCTCTTGTAGTTTTGTTTCAAGTTTAACTACTTGCTCTAATACGCCTTGCGTTTCAAGGGTAATATTAATTGACTGACGTTTAATTTGGTAATCGTTAAAACGTTGCTCGGCAAATTCAAGTTGCTTTTTAATTTCTGGTAATTGTACTTCTAAAAACTCTAGGGATTTTTGTGCTTCGGCTGAATTACGTTCAACATTACGGCGTACATAAATACCCGCCACTTTATCTAGCACTTTTTCAGCATAATGTGGTTGTTCGCTCTGTAGGCCTAGGTTAATAATGCCAGAGTCTTTACCCTTTTCACTGGCACCAATGGCGGCTTGTAAATCTAAAATAGTATTTAAGCGATCTTTACGCAGTATTGTAAATTCAGTACCGGCACGAGCATTTAAACTACGTATCGTTAAGTTAAACTTACCATTGGTTAATTCTTGCCCTACTTTACCCGCTAATATTTGTTCGCCTTCGTCATTTAATAATGCCACAGCATTATTTTCTTGCGCTACTAATGTAAACTCGATACCTACAGCAGATCGTGGTACATCAAACCTAAATACATCAATGCTCTCACCGCCCCACGCATATGAGATCGCGCCAAAACTCGGCTCAGCTAACTCACCTTCGTTCATAGGGCTAAATTTACGAAACGCACGGCTACCTATAAATGGGAATAATTTGGGCTCTGCAACTACATCAAGGTGCAATGTATCAACCGCTTCGCCAATGACTGAACGTGATTTTAGCAGCTCAATTTCAGTAACCGCAGCTGAAGTACTTTCAAACATGCCCGACATATCGTCAAAACCTGGCACTGAGCCACCACTTTCTTCAACTTGGATCATCGCCGTTGCTTGATATACCGGGGTCGAAAATACCGCGTAAACCACACCAACAGCCATAAACGCAGCTGTTAAGGCGATTATAAAATATTTACGATCTATCAAAGCACCTAACAGTGCCATTAGGTCAATTTCTTGGCTTGCTTGTGCCTGTTGTTCAGACAACCGATTTTGTTTGTTTGCTGCTAATGCAGTGGGCTGAGCATTCATGTACTAGCCTATCCTTATAAATACTTTTGCCAAGCGCTACAGGCGCTGTCGATTAATGCATAAACGTGTTCAAACGCTTCAAGACTCTGCCGATATGGATCTGGAACTTCTTTATCATCCAACCATTTACCGAGTAAAAAGGTTTTTCCGCGCGCTTCAGGATAACGACTACAGAGATCAGTTAAATGGCGTTGTTCCATCACTAAAATCACACTGTTTTGCGCAACTAGGCTTGATGTTAACTGCCGGCCTTGGTGCTCGTCCATATTTATACCATTCGTTGCAGCAATCTGCTTTGCTGTCGCGTCGGCAGCTTTACCTTCAAGCGCGGTTAAACCAGCAGACGATACTTTGATATTTTTACCAGCTAACTTACTTTTTAATACGTATTCAGCCGTTGGACTGCGGCAAATATTACCTGCGCACACTACTAAAATAGAATCAAACATCTTTTATTAACCCTTAATTAGTGTTGGCTACATCGTTAACAGCATCTACTGTTGATATTGATGGTAGTAATAGGCTAATTACACGGTTCCAACGAGCAAGCGGTGCCGATGTTACATATACGATATCGTGAGGTTGTAATTCAAATTGCTCGGCCAATACCAACGCTGCAACATTTTTTGCATGCAGCTGGTATACATCGGCAATCACACCATCGGTTTCAAGGTTACGTTTACGTAGCACAAACACACCATTCGCATCGGCGGTGTTTTCGTTTAAGCCCCCTGAATCACTAAGCGCTTGCGCCAAGTTTAAACCGTAACGATTAACATCAACTGAGCCCGCTTTTTTAACATCTCCTAAAACAAAAACACGTTGTAAATCGTTGCGATTTACATGCACTATATCGCCATGCTGTAATAAGCGGTTTTGTGAAATATCGCCATGCGCATAAAAATCATCAAGCTTTATTACTTCTGTTTTGTCGCCGCGAGTAAACGTTACTGTGCGCCAATCCGCAGCAGCAGTTAAACCACCGGCTTGATTTAAGGCATCAATCAATGTGAGTGGAATTTCGGTTACTGGGTATACACCAGGCTTAGTTACTTCACCAGTTACGTAAGCTTTTTGGCTGCGAAAACCAACCACTTTGATATCAACTTGAGGATCTTCAATCACCCGACTTAAGCGTTTAACTAACTCATTGTGTACTTGTTGTACTGTTTTACCTGCAGCCTGAATATTCGGCGCATAAGCGTAAGTAATGGTACCGTCTGCTTGCACGCGAAAACCATCAAACTCAGCGGTACGTTGTACTGCAGCTGGTATGGTTAATTCTGGGTGATCCCATACACCAATGGTAAGTACATCACCTACACCAAGTATGTATTCGTAATTATTAACATTTAAACCATCAAGGCTTGAAGGTGACTTAGTTTTTTTGCGCGATTGTTTTTGCTGATAAATTAAAGATGAGTCAATAATTTGAATATTTACTTTTTCAAGGTCTTGTTCAAGGTTTTTTGTTTGTTCACCCGATTCGATTCCTTCGAAATGGCTACCGGGGATGATTGTACAACCTGTCATTGTTAGCAACGTGAGTGATGCTACAAGTGTTTTACAGCTTAGCGCCATTGTTTATTCCCAAATAATATTAAATTCTAAAACTTTCAGCTTATTTTAAATATATTGCTGTTATTTTTTGCTGGCTAATTAAAGCATGGCTATCCTTGCTTCGCAAGGTTGCTTGCACGTTTACTGTGCAAGCAGTTAACTTTTTTGTTAATTTAGTTAAAAGCTTCGGGCTTCGGGCTTCGGGCTTATCAAGTATTTTTGATGGTTTTTATTAACTTGCCAAGCATTTTCCCAATTATTTCACATTCTTCGAGAATAAGTTCAGACTGCGTGTGACTAATATAACCCAATTCAAATGCAATCATAACCTGAGTTTTTAACTCACCTATAGAGCCTTTAGCGATACCTAAAAACCGCGCTTTTTCTTTTTCAAAATCTCTTTCAAAACCCTCTGCTATATTACTTGGCACTGAGACAGATCATCTGCACATCTGATCTTTCAAACCGTAATCACGTAAAGTTTCAAATGTACTATAAATTAATAAACTAAGCCTGAAAGCCCTTTGCCAAACTTCTAAATTTTCATATCTCATGACCAATCCATGTTGATTTGCGGCGTGCTGAAAATAATTTGACAATAAAAAATGTTTTGAAGTTTCAAAACCCATCTGTTCAATCCTAGGGCACAAACTATAAAACAACACCATACTGCTCGTATCACGATGCTCATAACCCGTAGCTTAATCAGGCACGCTTCCGCCCCTAGGTTACAGTTCCTACGTTCTGGTCAGTTTAATTCAAATTGTAAAATACAAGACCTTTCGCGGTGGCAAGCCACTCGCCTATAAAACTGTTTTTACCACCGAGAGCGCAGAGATGCTTCGCAACACCGAGAAAACATTTATGAAACCCTTAGGTTAACTTATTATCCCTTCCTCTGTAATTTCGGTGTTCTCTGTGGTGAATATTTATTCTTTTAGGGCCAAAGCCGGCTCATATGAAAACCATTTTTATCACCGAGCACTGAGTAAATCTTTCGCGGTGGCAAGCCACTCGCCTACAAAACTGTTTTTACCACCGAGAGCGCAGAGATGCTTCGCAACACCGAGAAAACATTTATGAAACCCTTAGGTTAACTTATTATCCCTTCCTCTGTGATCTCGGTATTCTCTGTGGTGAATCTTTATTCTTTTCGGGCTAAAGCCGGCTCCTACGAAAACCATTTTTATCACCAAGCACTGAGTAAATCTTTCGCGGTGGCAAGCCACTCGCCTACAAAACTGTTTTTACCACCGAGAGCGCAGAGATACTTCGCGGCACCGAGAAAACATTTATGCAACCCTTAGGTTAACTTATTATTCCTTCCTCTGTGATCTCGGTATTCTCTGTGGTGAATATTTATTCTTTTAGGGCTAAAACCGGCTCCTACGAAAACCATTTTAATCACCAAGCACTGAGTAAATCTTTCGCGGTGGCAAGCCACTCGCCTACACGTAATTAAACACCAGAATACAATTTAACACCGTAGGCGTTAAGCTTGCTGACGCGTGTTCATTAGGTCATTGTCACTTCACTAATGCCTTTAACCTTTAACTTTTACCCTACTTTTCTTACGTCGCTGTTATCTACGCTCATTTCTATTTGTTTATTTAGTAGGCTGACTAACAATATGCTGCGCATGTCGCCGTCTGGCTCTTTAAATATTGCTTGTACGTCTTTAAATGAGCCATTATTTAGGCACACTAAATCACCGGGTTGCGGTAAATTATTACTATCTTGCGCTAGCTCGAAATTTTTTAATTCTTTGATAAGTTGTGCAGGTACTAATTGATACGACGCACCATACGACACAAAACCACTAATACCGCGGGTGTTTTTTACCGCAGCAAAGTTGCCGGTGTGGGGATTTAAGCGAACAAATAAATAATTAGGAAACACAGCTAATTGCTTAAAAGTACGACGACCCTTAATTAGCTGTTGTTTTTGTAGCTGAGGAAAAAAAGCTTCAATCCCTTGGTTTTGTAAATTAACTTGGGCACGAGCTTCTTGCCTTGATTTACAAAATAATAAGTACCAACTATCCATATCAATCCCTAAAATAGTGACTTTGCGTCTAAGAACTGCATATTCTTATTTCAGACGCGGGGGATTATACGTGCTACTTTAGGGTGATGTCTATAAAAAAACCGATTAAAACTTTTCAGACTCAACCTCTGTTTTTTATTAATCAGTTGCCTAAACAGTTATGGTCAATATTTTCACTATAGATGGCGGTTTTAGAATTTACTCTACACTAAAAACGTTATTGCTTTAGCACATCAGCACTAAGGCACTTTCAAAAACTAAAAAATTGTTTTTTGAAAGTGCCTAAAACATTTCTGTAAATAACCAACATTCAATCTGAAGTTTGTTGATACCTCTCTAAATAAAACCACAAAATGAGTTGCACTAATAAAAGAAGGGCATAAGCAACATTTAGCGCCAAAGCTATTCCTACACCATTATTTAATGGTATTAGTAAATATGAAAGAGTTAATACCGTTATGGCCCATAAGAAATTTAAAGCAAAACCAAACCATGCTTTATTATTTGCAGGCCAATAACTACCAAAAGCGGCATTAAGAGAATATAGAATAACGCATGGTATCAAGTAGTTAAATATCTCTCCAGCGCTAATAAAGTACTCTTCCCCAGCAAGTTTTAATATCAGGCTTTTGCATATAAACAAAAAAGCTACGACCACGACTGAGAAAATCAGATTAGCAGCCATGATATCCATGACCTTTACATTCCCCCCCTTCTTAGAAAGGGTTGATATGTAATAACCAGACAAGGAACTAGGAATAAAAATAGCCACTAAATAGACCTGATAAACCCAAGAGAAGTAAGCAATTTCCTCTTTAGAGCTGTTAAACTCATTGAGTAAACCTAAGGTGATTGTTATTGCAGGAGCAACCATCATTGCACCAAGGATAGAAGGCGCACTTAAGCTTTTAAAAATTTTAAATATACTTTTATCAATATAAAAAAAGAACCGCCAACTAACCTCTAATTTAGATTTAAAAAACAGCTCATAAGTACCGAATGCATTAAAAAGTAACCTAAATACAGCAACGGCAAGTAAACCACCGATTACTCCATACGCATCGATTAAGTAAATCGCGAGCGGCAAAAATATTACAAAAGTAGCAATTGAGTAGAAAAATAGCGTTTTATATTTTGAGGAACCATAGAGAGCACCTTCATAAACCCCACTAAACCCAATCAATACCATCAAAGCAACAAATAGTATAAAAAAACTATTATCTGATGATATACCAACAAGCTCACTTTTAAGATAAGGCAAGGTCAATAAGAACAACCCCAAAACCAACAAGAAAGTGAAGCTAATGCTTGCACATAACGTTTTGCTTTTGAGGTTTACATCATCAGAATATTTTGAAAAAACTGTGTTTGTAGTAACGGAACAGCCGAACGCTACAAATGTCGCTAAGCTTGATACGATGCTAAGTAAATATGAAAACTCACCAAACTCGCTCCCTGTTAATAATTTTACGGCTATAAAATTTATTAACAATAAGGAGCCGCGCGACACAACCCCATAGCCGACTGAGTAAACTACATTTAAATTCACACTTCACACCATTAGCTTATTAGAGCGTATTTGAACCTGACAGAACATCGCAGATGCGTTGGCATGCTTGGCCATCACCATATGGATTATGAGCACGACTCATTTCTTTATATGCTGCATCGTCAGTTAACAGCTCATTCAATGCGGAAGTAATTTTTGTTACATCAGTACCAACTAATTTTACTGTACCAGCGTCTACTGCTTCTGGGCGCTCTGTGGTATCCCGCATAACAAGTACAGGTTTACCTAAGCTTGGGGCTTCTTCTTGAATACCACCTGAGTCAGTTAAAATTATGTGTGAGCGATTCATTAAGTATACAAATGGCAAGTACTGTTGCGGCTCTATTAAATGTACGTTATCTACATCTTTTAATATACGCTTTACCGGTTCTTGTACGTTTGGATTTAAATGTACTGGGTAAAGTATTTGCGTATCTGGATGAGTTTTAGCTGTTTGCGCTAATGCTTCACAAATACGCTCAAATCCGCCACCAAAGCTTTCTCGGCGATGGCCTGTTACCAAAATAAGTTTTTTACTTTCATCAAGCATTGGAAATTGTGACGCTAATGTATTACTTAGCCCTGCATCACCTTCTATTTGCTGCTTAACCAGTAAAAGTGCATCTATAACCGTATTACCGGTTACAAAAATATTTTCATCTGCATAATTTTCTTTTAGAAGGTTCGCTTTTGAGGTGTCGGTTGGCGCAAAATGAAATTTTGTTAATGCACCTGTTAATTTACGATTACCTTCTTCAGGCCATGGTGAATAAATATTACCGGTACGTAAACCCGCTTCAACGTGACCAACTGCAATTTGCTCATAATATGCCGCTAAACTCGCTGCAAATGTTGTGGCTGTGTCGCCATGAACAAGTACAACATCTGGTTTAAATTCTTTAAGAACTGGCGTCAGTTCTTGTAAAATACGACTTGTTACTTCTGGCAGTGTTTGCCCTGCTTTCATTAAATTTAAGTCGTATTCTGGGGTGATTTTAAAAAGCTCAAGTACTTGATCTAGCATTTCACGGTGCTGTGCCGTTACACATACTTTAGCTTCAAAGCGGCTATCATTAGCCAATGCATGAACAAGAGGTGCCATTTTAATGGCTTCTGGGCGAGTACCAAATACTGTTAATACTTTCACTTTTGAATCACTTTTTTAATTAATGGATTAAAAATCTCATTTACATTTAAACCCAATTTATCTGCATATAACTGACAAACCTTTTTAGTTCGATCATTTATATCAAAATCAGATTCGATTTTATTCCGCGCGTTTGTTGCAAGACGATCAGCGAAATCAGGATCATCTAATAGCTTTTCAAGACATTTAACTAGACCGTCAACATCTTTGGGCTCAAATAATAGCCCATCAAACTGATCTTTTACTAGGTGGTTATTCCCTTGAATATTTGAAACCACACATGGCAACTTTGTTGACTGTGCTTCAAGGATCGCTAAGGGCATTCCTTCCCATAATGAAGGTAATACAAATACATCAAACTCACGCAACTGCTCAGCAATGTCATCCTTCCAACCAAGCAACCTTATATGCTGTTCAGCTTTCGCTTCATTGATTATTTCTTTCAATGAAACCTCTAGCTCACCACCACCTATAAATCTAATTTCAAAATCACTTCGACGAGAGAATAGTTTAACTCCAGCCTTAGCCAAGGTAATTGGATCTTTTTGCGGCCATAAGCGACCCACCATACCAATAACTTTTTTATTATTTTGGGCATTGCCAGCTGCAGGATAAAACTTATCCGTGTTAACCCCGTTAGCGATAACACACACGTTAGATTCTTTAGTTTTTAATTGATTAACTGCTATATATTTATCATCTTGATGTAAGCAAATTACCTTATCACTAAACTTACTTCCCACATACTCCATTATAAAGTAGAGAGACTTTGCAAATTTGCTCTGCGCTGCTGGGAATGAAAAACCATGTACAGTATGAACTACCATTGGTACACCAGCTAACTTTGCAGCAATACGCCCCAATACACCTGTTTTCGATGAATGGGTGTGCACTACATCGAACTTTTCTTGTCTGCATAATCGATATAATCTATAAAACGCTTTCAAGTCATTAATTAAGCTAATTTCACGAACTAACGAGTCTATAAAAATTGACTTAATACCAGCGCTCTCTGCATACTTAGTTAGCTCACCGCTTTCTTTGTAAATTAAATACCTGTCAACACTTTGATTGTCCAAACGAATCAACTCTTCAAAACTAACTCGCTGAACACCAGTCATTAGTGGTAATAATTGCACATGAGCAATCTTCATTTAATTTCTCCGTCAACATTGGGAGGCTTTGTTACCCAATGATACATAAATATAAGTAAAGGAACTAAAAAAGGGTAAAAATTTTGCCTATAACGTATTGCTGAGCCTGGATTAAATATTCCAAATGGGTAATGAACAAGCAGTAACCAAAATAAGCTAAAAAATAGAACTCCAAATGCAATAAAGTTGAATTTATAAGATAACAGTCTATAAATTTGTCCAAGGTACAAAAATGAAAAGACGAGCATTATAACAAGGCTTTCAAGGAAAAACACAGCCCATACAGGCCTAGCAATAGTTTCATTTATTGTAGGCCCCCAGAAGCTAATAAACATTCCATATAACATACCTCTAAAAAAGTCCCCTTCGTTCACAAAGTAAATATTTTCTCTAGTCGATTTTGCATTTTCAGGATCAAAATGAGAATACATATTGAGTGTAACTAGATCGATATACTCACTAACTGAAACAAGCAACATGAATTGCACTGTAAACATACACAAGAACAGTAGTATAGAAAGGTATGCATTTAGCCTAAACTTAATCAACAGGTATAAATAAACAACTACACTAATAATGGCAACAAAATACTGAGGTTTGAAAATCAATAAAAGATAACAAAAAAATAAAAATGAAATTTTGCTTATTTCATCCCTTTTATCGATCATATTAATTATTATGACTGCAAAGTAACTCATAAACAAAACTGCAACAGCTTCTTTTGAATGTATTGATGTCCAAATCAAATATGATGGCATTACGTTTAAAAGAATAAATAAATACAACAACCATTTATTATTAAAGACACTTCTCTTTTTTAGCGCATTAAAAGATACTGCAACCCCAATAAAGCTTAAAATCATAGCAGGCAAATGGTACAGTGGCGGCTGAAGGTATTTGACAATAGCTCCGCTAAACTCCATCAATGCCGTTGATGAATAGAGTAAAGATGAACCAAAGGTAATTGTTGATTCTAAATATCTATGACTATCACCTAATTGAGAAACTTTTGAATAGCCAAACTCTGCTACAAAAATAAATAAAAATTTAATTATAAACAGATAAAAAAGCACCGCATTTTGTTTATAAGATATTTTCATTTTTTAATTAAGGCAAGGTAAGTAGGTTTTAAGTATTCATCAAAATAATTTAAATAACGGTTTTTCCAACATTCGCCAGCGTTCTCACCTAACTTTTGAATACTTTCACTGGTTGCATCATGTTCCAACCAGTTTAGTAATTCATTTAAATCATTAAATGAGTCTCCGATAACCCAACCGCTGTTATTTAATTCAACTTTCTCACCTGGAGGTGTACCTTTTGAGGTGATTAGTGGCCTAGATAAAAATAGGTGCTCATAATACTTGTTTGGTGAAGCATAAATATGGTTTGGATTCGATAAGTAGTACAAACCTAATAATATGTCACAGCTAGACATGATCTCTATTGCTTTTTTGTGATCGACAGAACCATAGAAAAAAACATTATCATTTTTAGTTTCTTTAAATAGTTGTTCACACCCTCCAAAACCGGCTATATGGAGCTCTAAACCTCTTCCCTCAATAGCTTTGAGAATATTTTCTAATCCGCGACAGTGCGATTCTAGTACACCTACGTAGCAAATTTTTAGAGGCTTTTTTGCTGCAGGCTTTTCATTACACAAAAATTGACTATTTGGAACATTCTCAATTATGTGAACATTATTTTTAGATGAAAAATCATGCTGTTGTACTCTTTTATCATCAACTAATATAATATTATTTGCGTACTTTGCAACTATAGATTCTAATTTACAAGATGCCAAGCGAGTAAAACCATTCAGATTTCGTGAATCGGCAAAATGATCATACACTTCATATATATACTCTGATCTAAAAAACAATTTAGCTAGCATAGCCATGATACTTGTATCTAAATCGACAGCATGAATTATAGTAATTTCCTTTCGGTTATTACGTATATAATTTAATATAAATTTAAACCATCCTAAGTAGCCAAGGAGGCTTTTTAACTTAGCGCCATAGGTAGCTTTTTTTGTATAAAAAGTTGTATTTTTTTGCTTTTCAGGAACGCGATTACGAGGCCAATAGAGAACATGATATTTAATGTTCTCTTGTTCAAGTAAAGAAATATATTTGTTAATTCTTGAATCGAATTTAATGTCAGCCGATCTAAGCAATAAAATCATTTTTACCTACAGCACTTATCTAAAAGCAATTTCAAGTTTTTTGTATACACCCAGGCATGCTGAATAAAGTGACAATAAAATAGAAAAAAACCACAAAATATTAATAGTGAAAACCACTCTGGTGCTAAAAAATATTCGAAACTTAAACCAAGTAACATGAATAACGTGCCAAAGGTCACAAGCACTAATAATGCCTGTCTATCACTAAAGCCTAAACGCATAAATATATGGTGTATATGATCTCTATCTGCTTTGAAGGGTGATTCTTTCTTTTTCACTCTACGATACATAATTGCAATCATATCCATCAATGGCAGCGCAAGTAAATATAAAGCCGTCACAGGCCTGAAAAGTGACTCACCGTTATCCCCTGGCTTTAACGATAATACTATTAGCCAAGTAATTAAAAAGCCAACAAGCATAGAGCCTGCATCGCCCATAAACACTTTATTTTTAAGCAACTTGAAGGGATTAATATTAAAAAATAAATATACGGAAAGCGCTACGATCATTGCTAAGCAAATTGTAAAAATAGTTGAGTGTGAGTTTATATATGCAAGTATTGCAATCCCACTTAATGACACTATTGAAGAAGCACCAACTAACCCATCAATACCATCCAACATATTGAACGCATTAATTGCAGCAACAACCGCAATGATTGTAAATAAAATACCAAATATACCCATTGAAATATTACCAAGACCTAATATATCACCTAGATGCGATATATAGTGGTCTTGATAAAATATTAAACTAACCGTAAATATAGACTGAAAAAACAATCTAACAGTAACACTCAAATCATACTTATCATCGAGTGCACCTAATAATACAATTCCCATTGCGACTATAAATAGTGATATCAGCTCACTGGTTACTGGTCCTACAATAAGCAAACTTGCAAAAGCACCGAAAAACACACAAATACCACCTATTAATGGCACCATGCCATCATGAAGCTTTCTTTCATTGGGCTTATCCAATAAACCAATGTTCACAGATACTTTTTTCATAATAATTAACGAAAAAAGTGTTACTAATGATGAATAAATGATAATACTCAATTTTTTGTCCTTGCAAACATTTTATATGAGTGAAAAAGAAAACCAAATAACATACCAATAAACATACCTATAATAACGATAAGAACACGCTTAGGTGAACTCGGCTTTTCAACCACTATAGGTGGATCTAATGTTTTTAAAACATATTCATCTCTTGCATTAGCTAACATTTTCTTTTGTAGTTGTTGCTCTATTAAATTATAAATTGCGCCTTTAACTTGACTGATATTGGTACTTTCAATTGATTTTTCTAAAAACTGAATATTTTTATTCGCTTCGCTTATATCGCGCATCTTCATTTGATTATTGAGCTCTGCGATCAGATTTACTAGCATTTCTTGAGCAACAACAGGCGAATAATGATTTATTGAAACTGTAATAAATCCGGTTGTTTTTTCAGTTGAAATTCTTAACGTATTTTTTTTAAAATATTTGAAAATCTCTTGTAACGACGGCTCTTTTGAAGAACCGTCGTCATTCTTAACCCATTTTGATTCAACAGCTAAATAGTCTGAGTCAAATATAGGTGTGTTATCTTTTTTATTCCAGCCTGTATGAGCCATTAACTCATCAGCATAAGAAAACTTCTTTATATAATTTGATATAAATTGATAGCTTCTTAAAATTTCTAGGCCTTCATTTACTTGTCCAGACCCTGATTCATTTAAATTAATACCGGCTAAAGATGCGACACCACCTAATTGAGATGACAATCCATCTAACAAACCACTATTTTTACTTTCGTTAGGCGCTAGTATTGTTGATGATGTATAAATATCAGCACGTGTAAAAGCAAATAATACAGCAATTAATGCAAATACAACTCCTGAAATAAAAATACTCCACTTGCCTTTGCGTATAAAATTAAATACATCTCTAAGGTCTATTTCCTGCTCTTCGAGCTTATATTTTTCTTTCACTATAGTTGCCTATATACTACTAATCGCAGCGACTGCTACACCAAGTTGATAAACGATCTGTGTAACGGTACTCCACAGCGTGAGATTGTCCATATAATTTGAGTTAAGCGGCACTACTATTGTGTCACCAGCTTCAATCAGCTGAGAATCATTAACAGCAAACCAACTACCACTATCAGGAATTTTAACTGAACCGTTGGCTTTAATAATGTAAATCCGTTCATCATCCGCACGCTCTTTTAAACCACCACTTAGGGCTATATAATCTTTAAAGCTGGTTCCTGCTTTGTATAAATGTGAGGTTGCGTAATTTACTTCACCGATGACGCTGATAGAGTCGCGTTTACTTGGCACATATAAAGTGTCACCATCTTGCAGCACTAAGCGTTGTTTGTCTTCAACGATTAAAGGTAAATCAATAACGAGTCTACCAACCGCTTCTACATTAGCTAAGTCATTGAGTAACTTATTCATCTCATCATACGAAAGTGAATTGCTACCGACCGAATTTTCAAAACTCTTCTGCGCTATATCTCTGCGTAATTCTTCAGATAACTTAGCGAGTTGCTGTTGCTCTTGTTTACGAATTGATTCTCGAGTGAAAATAGCTGCTTTTTCTTCGGCAAACTCTGAAAAACCACCAGCGCGCTCTAGTAAGTTAGTTAATGTTTCACCACGACGAATTGTATACGACCCAGGAAATTTAACTTCACCTTTTAGCTCAACTTTTACATTTTCTTGCCAGTTAGGGATTGAGAATACATTTAAACTGTCTTTACTACGAAGAATGCGATTATCATCAGACTCTCCAAGTATAGCTTTATGCAAATTAAACTTAATATGCTCTACTTTTGATGCATCACCAGCTAATATACGGGTAATTTCAGCTTGCTCTGTATAAGCAGATTCAAGTAGACCACCTGCTGCAATAATAAGATCATTGACCTCACTACCTATCGTTAATGGATAAATCCCTGGATAAGTAACATGACCATTGATCTCTACCAGTTGCATTGCTTGTCTAACATTTGCTTGCAGTTTTAACTTTGCGATAACCGGCTTTAGTAAGTTATTACGACTAAACAGAGCATAATCTTCAGGCTTTAGTTTTTGCTCTTCTTCTTCAGCTTTGCGTTTTGAGATTTCAGCAATAGTTAAGTTTGAAGTATCCTTTAGTTGTAATTCCATATCATCTGTAGCAACACCAATGTATTTTTCAAACTCTTTCTTTTGGTATTTATGCCATTGCTGAACTTTCACCTGCTGCGCTTGCTGTTCTTCGGTGAGGGCCATATTTTTTAAAGCTAACTCTTCAGCTTCTTTTTCTTCGTAACGACTAAAAACTAATAGTTTATCGTTTGCTTTTAACTCAAAGTCATGTGCAGTTGCTTTTACAATAGCTTGCGCTATGTCGAATTGACGCACTTCAATATCACCTGAAATATTAATTTCACGCACTAATAAAGCGTAACTAAGGTCAGCTTGTGGTAACAAATCGCCACGAACAGACGTTAATACATCCGAAATATGCTTGCCTTGATACCATTGATAATTACCTGGTCGTGCAACAGCACCAATTACACTAATTGAGTTTTGATACTGCAAGCTTACAGGATTAAAGCGAATTCTATCGCCATCACGTGGGATATACGCAATATCTTTGCCGCTAAAGTCTACTGATAAAATTTCTTTAGCATTGTAATTATTAAAACGCTCTACAATTGCTTTTTGTGCATACGCTCCAGGCTTCAAGCCACCGGCCATTTTTAATACGTCTTGGGCATTTTCATTATTCTTCAATTCAAATATAGCTGGGCGCTTCACTAACCCTTCAACGGCTACTTGTGAACCAACTGGTGGAATAAATACTACATCCCCTGGCTTTAAGATGATGTCGTTGCGGCTATCACCTTTTATAAGTAGATCATAAAGATCAAAGTTTGCAACAACTTTACCAGCACGTTTAACTTGAATGTTACGCAAAGATGCAATTTCAGATACACCGCCGCTAATAAACAAAGCATGTGACACTGTGGTCAACGACGATACGCTATAACTACCCGGCTTATGTGCTTCACCCAATACTAAGATACGCATGCTGCGTAATTTTCCTAGCGATACAAACGCTTTTACACCTATAACTTCTTGTGCAACTTTGGCTTTGATAAGTTCTTTTATTTCGCCGAATGTAAGTCCAGCAACTTCAACAGGGCTTAAATTAGGGATATTAATTCGGCCTTCGCGATCCACATTAACTTCATAGCTTTCACTTTCCTTGCCATAAAAATTAATTTTTAATTGATCACCACGGCCAATTAGATATGTTTCTGGTACTGCCGCATTTTCACTTGGCATAAATGTAGTTGGCTCGCCAGAAAATAACTCGTAGCCAAATGGTTTTATTTCGTCTAATTGTGGCTTAAAGCGCTCTTCGTCTGTTAACTCAGGCTCTTCCTGTAATTGGCGAGGCTGAATTGTAGGCTCATCCTCTTTTATTGAGCTTGATGATGATTTACCGGTAATTGTGGATAGATCGACACCATACTGCTTTGCCAGAGCCTCTTGCTGGGCTTTTGGCAGCTTTTTAAATTGTTCAATCTGCGCTGCACTCGGTGTAAATGCAAATGCAGATGCTGTTGTTAACAGTAAAAAAGTTATTAAAAATCGTTTAAAAAGCATCACAAGTAGGTTTATCCCAAGAACTACAGCCAAAAGATTGGCTATTCTACATTATTTCACTACAAATAAAAAAGGGACTTTCGTCCCTTTATTTCACTTAAATGTCACTAAATAGAGCTAAACTGTTAAAAACTGTAAACCAGTGTCAGCGACGTTTCTGTGTCTGTACTTTCTTTATCATCAGCAACATCTGAGTTGTTGGTGATGTTATAAGCAACTTTCATTTGTAATGAGCCATTTATCTTAGCTAAAAGTGCAGTTTCTGAACGTGTTTTAGTGTTAGTATCACCGTATTCAACTGCAACTAACTGAGTAAACTTCGCGTTATCAGAAATTTTCCAATTATAATCAAGCTTACCTAAAGCAATAACTTCACCTTCACGCTCACCAGCTAAAGAGTTGCCATTTTCATCTACTTCACTACTTGTATCAGGGTATTGAAAATATTTATAACCAGGACCAATTTCAGCATTTAGCCACATGTCAGAACGATCTAACAAGCGTTGACCATAACCAGCTGAGATAACCGACTCACTGCGATAAGCGCCAAAGTAATCTGAAACATGTGAACCATAGATATATAAATGAGCATGATCTTCATTTAATTTATAGTTACCTTGTGCTGATAACGAATATTTTTCGTTAGTACGCTGCTTTTCTTTTATACCCGCTTCATTTTCAACGTTGTCTTCTTTATAAAGACCGTTAATTTTATACTCGTTATTCCAGCTTTCTAAGTTATGTAATGCCTTGATGCCACCCTTAAGAGTGGTTGTTTCAGTATTACCGCTAGTTATGATTGCACCTAGCTCACTGGTAACTTCCCATGTTCTAGCGTCTTCTGCGAATGCGTTAGTTGTAGCTGATACTGCAACTAAAATTGATAAAAGCTTTAATTTCATTAAAAATAACCTTTGTTACTTGTATATTGATTAATCTTGCTTGTGCAAATGAACATCCATTTGCGGAAACGGAATAGTGATATCCGCATCATCTAATGCGATTTTAATGTTCTCAATTAAAGACCAATAAGTTGGCCAGTAATCGCCTGAGTTAACCCACGGACGCACAATGAAATTTACGCTTGAATCTGCTAGTTCAGACACTGATACGTTATAAGCTGGATCTTTAAGAATGCGTGACTCTTGATCTAGTACTGATTTAAGTACTTCTTTTGCTTTGCGTAAGTCTGCATCGTAACCAACACCAATAACTAGATCGATACGGCGAGTTGATTCGCGCGAGTAATTAATAATTGAGTCAGACATAATTTTAGAGTTTGGCATGATGATAACTTTGTTATCTGGTGTGCGTAGTTCAGTAGAGAAAATTTCGATTTTTTTCACTGTACCAGCTTTACCGCCAGCTTCGACATAATCACCCGATTTGAAAGGACGAAGTAATATAATAAGTACGCCAGATGCGAAGTTAGATAATGAACCCTGCAGTGCCAAGCCAACTGCTAAGCCTGCAGCACCTAAGATAGCGATAAATGAAGTGGTTTCTATGCCTATTTGTGACAACGCCATTAAGATTGTTGCCATAAATACGATGGCATAAACAATGCTTGATACGAACGAACCTACAGCTTTATCTACTTTCTTTTTATCGAATGCTTTTTCAGTTAGGTTAGAGCAAAATTTTGCAACACGACCGCCCAGTAAAAAGATCACCAATGCAATTACAGCTTGAATGCCATAATGCAAAATCAAACCTGAGTTTTCGTTTATCCAGTTAAGTATTGTATCCATTATCACTCCTGATATTCAGTATTAAGCAGTTTGCTGGTTAAATTATATCTGATTTCAATTTATTATTTAATTAATTAATCTATTTATCTTTAAAAGAACGTCTTTAGGGTTAATTTTTATTTTACCCAACCAGATAAAAAATGATTTAAACATTCATTCTCTGGCTGCTTTATGAACAAAAATATTCAATTTTAAATTTTTTTCACTTTTTTTGCTCTTAACCCTTCACAAGATTTATTATTTTATGTATTATCCGCGCCACACCAAACAAGGTGTGTTGTGGCGGTTGTAGCTCAGTTGGTAGAGCCCCGGATTGTGATTCCGGTTGTCGCGGGTTCAAGCCCCGTCAATCGCCCCATCTTTTCCCTTCTTATCTCAATATCAAATACGTTCTTAAAATTCCATTTTATTTATTAATTAATATTAAGCACAAACCAAAAATAATGGCTGAAGCCTGTTCCCACAAGAAACATACACATGCATTACTCGTATGA
Source organism: Pseudoalteromonas sp. SG41-2 (assembly GCF_014164535.1). Lineage (NCBI taxonomy): Bacteria > Pseudomonadati > Pseudomonadota > Gammaproteobacteria > Alteromonadales > Pseudoalteromonadaceae > Pseudoalteromonas > Pseudoalteromonas sp. SG41-2. The sequence continues at coordinate 21,088 of NZ_JACJFK010000036.1, forward strand.
GAGCGCTTTAGCGCCGATTGGTTGTTGCATATAACCTAAGTCTAAACACAATCACGGCTGAAGCCTGTTCCTACAAGCAACATACAATACACACACATGACCTCGTAGGAGAGCACTTTAGCGCCGATTGGTTGTTGCATATAACCTAAGCCTAAACACAATCACGGCTGAAGCCTGTTCCTACAAGAAATATACACATGCACCATCCGGTAGGAGAGCGCTTTAGCGCCGATTTCATAATTTAATCTATACTTCGTTAAACCGTTTTATATTTAAAGGATTAAAATGAAACTTCGGTCACAGCAGCTACGTCAACATCGTCACTCTATTATTAACCACTATTATTCTGTGACCACATGTACACATCAACGAGTTAAATTATTTGATGATTTTTGTAATGCGCGAATTCTAATACGCTCACTAAAACAATCTGATTTAAATGGCTTAACTAAAACAATTTGCTTTGTAATAATGCCGGATCATATGCATTGGTTGTTGCAGCTGAAAACACAAGATTCGCTATCTTCGGTGGTGGCTAAAGTAAAAGGGCGTACATCATTTCTCATGCACAAAGCTAAAAATGAGCAAATTTGGCAAGCTGGTTTCTACGATTCATTGATTCGAGATGAAGAACATTTATTACATCAAGCAAGATACATAGCTGCCAACCCAATGAGAGCCGGTATTGTTGACAACCTTGGAAGTTATCCCCATTGGGATTGTATTTATTTAAACCCCTCTGAACATGACTAACACAATCACGGCTGAAGCCTGTTCCTACAAGAAATATACACATGCACCATCCGGTAGGAGAGCGCTTTAGCGCCGATTGGCTGTTACGTATAACCTAAGCATAATCACGGCTGAAGCCTGTTCCTACAGGAAACATAAATACACGCACATGACCTCGTAGGAGAGCGCTTTAGCGCCGATTGGCTGTTGCATATAGCCTAGGCCTAAACATAATCACGGCTGAAGCCTGTTCCTACAGGAAACATAAATACACACACATGACCTCGTAGGAGAGCACTTTAGCGCCGATTTGCTGTTGCGTATAACCTAAGCCTAAACACAATCACGGCTGAAGCCAGTTCCCACAATAAATACACGCATGCATTATCCCATAGGAGAGCACTTTAACGCCGATTGGCTTTTGCATATAGCCTAGGCCTAAGCAAAATCACGGCTGAAACCTGTTCCTACAAGAAATATACACATGCATTATCCCGTAGGAGAGCGCTTTAGCGCCGATTGGTTGTTGCGTATAACCTAAGCCTAAGCACAATCACGGCTGAAGCATGTTCCTACAAGAAACATACACATGCATTATCCCGTAGCAGAGCGCTTTAGCGCCGATTGGTTGTTGCATATAACCTAAGCCTAAACACAATCACGGCTGAAGCCTGTTCCTACAAGAAATATACACATGCACCATCCGGTAGCAGAGCGCTTTAGCGCCGATTGGTTGTTGCATATAACCTAAGTCTAAACACAATCACGGCTGAAACCAGTTCCCACAAGAAATACACACATGCACCATCCGGTAGGAGAGCGCTTTAGCGCCGATTAGCGTACCCTCGCTAACTTTACTCTCGCCAGCTCGCAAGCTGCTTTCTTGCAGACAAAAAAATGCCACCTTTCGGTGGCATTACACACGGGATTATTTCTACATTATAGAAATTCTTTTCAAAAATTAGGTTCTAGGTTCTAGGTTCTAGGTTCTAGGTTCTACAAAGCTAAACTTTTACCTTGAACCTTTCAACTTTAATCTTACTTCCAGCTTTTCATCTTGTGCCCTTTTACAGCATAGAAAAGAATGAATAAATAACAAGGTAACATTACGATATAAGCGCCCTGCTGGGCCGCGGCAGAATCCACACCACCACTTGCTAGACCCCAAAATAGAGGACCAAATGCCCCACCGGCGATGCCCATTACAAGCAGGCCAGAACCAACACTGGTTAATTTACCTAACCCAGACAACGCTAACGGCCATACCGCAGGCCATACAATAGCATTAGCAAATCCTAACACAGCTATCATCAATAGTGTATCTGGTAATTGCACTTCTAAACCAAGCGCTGTTGCGATCACAACTGAACTAGTATCGCTAAATACCACGGCAAGTGTTAATACACAGCCTAAAATTGCAGACACACTTAGCGCTGCTTGCTGCGAAATAACACGCGGAATAAGCACAATACCAACTATATAACCTAACACCATGCAGCTCATTGTATAAGAGGTCATGACACTATATTTTTCAATACCTAGCGACAATGCAAAAGTACCAATGGTATCGCCTGCAATCACCTCCACGGCTACATAAACGAATAATGCAACCACACCTAATGCTAGGCTTGGGTGAGAAAGTGCTTCTTTTACTTGTCCTTTAGCACCTAGCTCCTCATCATCAATAAGCTCTGGTAATGGCATTTTTGTCACTGCAAATGCCAATGCACCAATAAATAGCGCTAACCCTAAATAAGGATAAATTAAACTATTTGCCATTGAATCAATTTCAGCTTGTGATAAATCTTTACCAACAAGGCCGGTGAAATCACTTAGAATTAATGCTGTAAATACGATTGGCGCAATCACGCCAGCGCCTTTATTCAATATCCCCATGATGCTGACACGTGCTGCGGCCGATTCCTCAGGCCCAATCCGAACAACATACGGGTTAACTGCAGTTTGCAACAAGGTTTGCCCTGCCCCCATAACCAACTGCGCAAATAAAAACAGCACAAATACTTGAGTTTTTGCAGCTGGAATAAATAATAAACCTGCCACCATCATGGTTGCCATACCGAGTGCCATGCCATTTTTATAACCGACTTTACGAATGATCATCGCCGACGGTACAGCAGTAAACGTCACCGCTATATAAAACGAGAATAAAATCAGTGAGGCTTGAAATGGACTCAGCTGTAATACTTGTTTTAAGTATGGCATTAGTGAACCATTTAACCAGGTTGCAAAACCTAGGATAAAAAATAAAGTGGCAACAATGGCCATGGGTATAAAATTACTTTGTTTATTTATTTTTGACACTGTGGCTTCCATAAAACTTCTTCTTGTTGCGAGCTATCGTTATAATTATTTATTGCAATTAAGTTCAAAAAACTTAAATCGACGATTAGCGTTGCTGTATTTTATAACACCTTGGCGACATTTAAATGACAATGTCGAAACAAAAATGACAGCGCTGCCATAAAACTTTACGTTAATTACAGCCATATTACTAGTAACAATTTATTTTACAACGACACAAAAAAGGGCCTTTATGGCCCTTTCAAAACGTAATTAGTTACTAATATATTAATTTATATGAGTAATTCTGCTTTTTAGTTTGCTATCTAAGCTACTACGTAATGCTACAGACTGCTGTTCAGAAACACTGATCGGAGCTGTATATTGCTGCCAACTCGCGCCATTATCTAAACTATACTCGGTATTTAAATATGTAAATGGCGTATTAACCTCAAGCTGACCATTGTTAATCACGCCACCGGGTACCGGCAAATGTAAAGTTATGCCTGCATTGGCCAATTTATTAAGCTCTTTCAAACCAACTGCAGCAGAGAATTGTGCCCAGTCTTTTTCTTGGCTTTTACGATCAACCTGCTCGCCTTCCCATGGTGCTTTATGCCATGCACGCTCAGCAACAGACAGAATACGCGGGAATATCATTGCCAATACTTGATCTTCGGTTCGAATAGTTTCAGACCAAACTTGTCCTTGCATACCTAAGATGTTTTCTGGCTTTTCTAATTTTGGTAGTGGACGACCAACTAAAGCTTCAAGGTTATCTATCGGCTCCCGTGTTCGGGTGTAATCGGCATTTGCATACACATCGTCTGGCATATAATTAAATGCTTTTTTAGTATCGGTATAGCGAGTTGCCCAATAATACCCACGTTCTTCTGGGTGAGCTTCATAAGGATGGTCAAAGTATAAGTGTGTACCATGCGATAGAATCACTTGGTAGCCAGCATTGGCAAGGCGATAAGCTCTGTCTGCAACACCCCACTCCCAAATATTGTCCCAGACGTTTGCTGTAAAGGTTTTGTTTGGAAACTCGTCGCGCTTAAATGGGTTTGTTTGGTCATACATTAAACCGTCTTCCCATGCGCCAGGCGAAATCCCGCGTTTTTCAAGTAACTTGGCCACACGTTGTGTAAAGTAAGGTTTAAGATCTGCTGCACCGGCAACACCATTATTTGGATCGGCAAACATTGCTTGGCATATTGGCGAGCCAACCCATGAACCGGCACCCACTTCATCGCCACCAAAGTGTAAGTTAGTCAATTGCACACCGGCTTCGCGGTACATTTGTTGTAATTCGTAGGTAACCTTATCTAAAAAAGCATAGGTTGAATCCATGCATACGTTCATCGAGTTATCTTTGTAGTTTTGCACCGTCATATAAACCGAGGTGTCTTTTGGATCACTCAATAAATACTGGGTTGCAGCACTGATATCTATCTGCTGAGTCTCTTTCCCCGCATTCTTTTTATTAACAAGCTTATTTTTGGCTACTCGTTGCGCCTCATCGGCAAGCTTATGATAACGTGCTTCCATTGCTTTAATTGATGCGCGAGCATGCCCCGGCCCTTCAATTTCTGGAATAATCTGAATATGGCGGTCTTTAGCAAACTTTAATAATTCAACAAACTCACTACGAGTTAAGTAACCGTTACCTGAGCCGGATTTAAATGGTCCGGTGCCTAACTGGGTTAATAAACATTCTCTTTCTTCAAGGTCAAAACAGCGATAACCACCAATATCAGTTAACTCTGGTAATCCTGGAATTTCTAAGCGCCAACCTTCATCTTCGGAAAAGTGCCAATGTAGTTTATTCATTTTATAACGCGCCATTTGCTCAACCAATTTGAACATAGCGTCTTTACCGTGATAATTACGGCCATTATCATAGTGCATGCCACGCCAGGAATAACGAGGGCTGTCTTCAATCTCAAGTTGTGGAATGTCTACAGTCCCTTGGCTATTTGCCGGGAGTAGATTAAGTAAGCTCTGCATGGCATAGAATACACCGGCATTATCACTCCCAACAATTTCAATACGATCGTCATCTATCTCAAGAGTGTAACTTTCTGATTTACCACCGGCCAACTGTGGATTTACTTTTAAGCTGATCAGTTTTTCTTTTGCTAGTTTGATGTGATCTGGCTGGGCTTTTAAGGTCAGGCCATAGTCATCTTGCAAATCTTGCATAAACACCATGACTTCGTTCTTTAACTGACCTTGGAAAGTGATCTGCCAGCTGCTATCAAGTGTTGCAGTACCGCGATTAAACTCTACTTTTTGTGGCTTTGGAATGATCCGCTTTAATGCGTCTTGTTGCGATACTTGACTTGTCGTTTGTTGATTACGCTCAAAACGCACTTTTGGGGTGACTAATACCGTTAAATCTTTTGGCTCGTTATAACGACGCAGTTGATTTTCACGCTCGAACGGTGCAACAAACTGGGTCATATCTTCGCTGTCAGTATTTGCAAAAATAGCCGGTTTATTATCACCAGAGACAAAAAAAGCACGTGGCATAAAATCAGAATAAGCAACCACCCAAACTTGAGCGTCAAACTCAAGTACTAAGCTTTTGCCTGAAGCTAACCCTGTAAAGTTTTTAGTTGGGGTAATGCGGTGTAAATCGCCATTTACGTGTTCAATATTTAAACCCGCAACTAGCTCAGTACTGATCTTACGAACTGAGTGAATATACAACTGCCAGTCACTTTCACCTGCAGGAAGTGCAACATCAGATTGGTTGTTTAGTGTAATAGTTCCTAAAAAACCAGCGGCTTTATTATGAAAGTTATCAACCACAGCAAATGTCAGGGTGGTTTCTTTGGCAAAGTTATTCACATCATTTTGCGAAAACTGCGCCTGCGCCATTAATGGCATTATCGTGATCAAACTTGCTAAAGTTCGCTTTTTAAAATCCATTGCTCTCTCCTCGTTGTATACCCTAAGACTACGCATTTCCCCCCACGTAATCTGTTATTTATTATTATTCATTCACCTCCATCATATAAAAGATAAAATGACAGCGCTATCATTAATTGAAAGAATAGGGAATAAGCGGTAAGCGGTAAGCGGTAAGCGGTAAGCGGTAAGCGGTA
>NZ_JACJFK010000037.1:0-27137 GCF_014164535.1 Pseudoalteromonas sp. SG41-2
ACATCATCACATTGAGATAATGCTTTTTCAACCGCTTGAACTTTAAATTCTTGTGTAAATCGACGTCTCATTTTTATCTGCCTCTATTAAAAGTTAGAGGCGACAACTATCCTGACACAGGGGGAAAGATAAAGGGGCTAGGTGCTAGGGAAGTGACTAGGAGCGCGTTGCTCGAAGCCCATGGCATTTACCCTCATTGTCTTCTCTTTGTGCGTCAGCAAGCTTAACGCCTACGGTGTTAAAGTTTTAAATTTACTTTGATGTTTAATTACTTGTAGGCGAGTGGCTTGCCACCGCGTTTCAAAATGTGGCTCGGAGTTTTTGCGTCAGCAAGCTCAACGCCTACGGGTGTTAACGTTTATCTCGGTGTTAAATTTACTTTGATATTTATTACTTACTTGTAGGCGAGTGGCTTGCCACCGCATTTTAAATGTGGCTCGGTGTTGGTGCGTCAGCAAGCTTAACGCCTACGGTGTTAAGGTTTGCCTCGGTGTTAAATTTACTTTGATGTTTATTACTTATTTGTAGGCGAGTGGCTTGCCACCGCGTTTTTAAATGTGGCGTGGTGTTTTTGCGTCAGCAAGCTCAACGCCTACGGGTGTTAAATTTTACTCTGATGTTTAATTAATTAATTAATTACTTGTAGACAAGTGGCTTGCCACCGCGTTTTAAAATGTGTTGTGGTGTTTTGCGTCAGCAAGCTTAACGCCTACGGGTGTTAAAGTTTATCTCGGTGTTAAATTTACTTTGATGTTTAATTAATTACCTGTAGGCGAGTGGCTTGCCACCGCGTTTCAAAATGTGATGTGGTGTTGTTGCGTCAGCAAGCTTAACGCCTACGGGTGTTAAAGTTTATCTCGGTGTTAAATTTACTTTGATGTTTATTACTTACTTGTAGGCGAGTGGCTTGCCACCGCGTTTTAAATGTGGCGTGGTATTTGTGCGTCAGCAAGCTCAACGCCTACGGTGTTAAGGTTTATCTTGGTGTTAAATTTACTTTGATGTTTATTACTTACTTGTAGGCGAGTGGCTTGCCACCGCGTTTTAAATGTGGCGTGGTGTTGGTGCGTCAGCAAGCTCAACGCCTACTGTGTTTTAATTTGCTGCGAGGGAGGCGTTACTGCTTACTAAACGGTAACTGCCTATAAATAGCGGGTGTTTTTACCCAGACTGAATATAGGCAATTCATTACTACATTACATGTAGCTTATCGCATGATACTTTCTTTAAGATATTGAAATAGCTCTTTATAGCCTTTAGCTGGCTTTTCAATTTTTACTTCTTTTGCCGCATTACGCACCAATTGACGTAACTTTTGACGATCAATAGTCGGGTATTGCTCAATGGTTTGATTAACTAAATCATCACCTTGGGCAATTAAATCATCGCGTAATTGCTCAATCTTTTTAATCATCACTTCGGCTTGATTATTTTTATTCAACATAATGTCGATAATAGCGTTGATCTCTTCGATATTCTCAACGGTACGCAAAGTTTTTGCGATGTAATTTAAGTGACGACGATATGCATCACTTTTGTTACTGATTTTGTCTGCAACAACCATTGCCGCTTTTAAATCGTCATTTAAGGGTAAGCGCTCGCGCTGTTTTTTCCCCATTTTGGCAATTTCAGCACCTAACTGATGAAACTCTTGCGCTTCGCGCTTTAGCTCACTTTTTGATATATAGATAATTTCTTCTTCAATTTCAGCAGGCTTGCCTTTTTTCTTCGCCATGGGGTACTCATATGATAACGTTAACTGCAGTCATTATACCCAAACCACCTCAAGATGCGAGCGTCGTTGGAGTTAAAAGCGATTTAGGCAAGGCATTGATTGCAAGTAATAGTGGTTCTATTGTTAAAATCAATAACGCAGTATAAATCGCTTTTAAACCAAGCCGTTGGGCGTTTCACAGGCACTTACTCTCATCGTTGTTACTTCTTAAAAGGGACTGCCATTCTTGCAAAGTAACGCCTTGATATTAAGCCCCTGTGAAACGCTGAATTCTGTATCTTGAGGTGGCTTGGGTATATACGTGATTCTTTTAATGATTAATATTAGCTGATGCAATGCAGTGAGTGTGTTAGCATTTAAGTATTATGATTGCGCATGCAAAACGCTCCAAGCTCAGGACTAAAAATATGAAAAGCCAACAGCAAGATCCTATTTATACTCAAATTTCTCAAATAAAAGATGCCGTTGCAGAGGTTTTAGAACACGCGAAAAAACTCGGTGCTACTGGCGCTGAAGCGGCGATGTCGAGCACCTCAGGTTTATCAGTTAGTACTCGCATGGGTGAAGTCGAGACCATTGAATTTAACCAAGATGGTGGGCTGGGGATCAGTGTGTACGTTGGTAATCACAAAGGCTCTGCGTCAACAGCTGATTTAAACCCCAAAACACTGCGTACAGTGGTAGAGAAAGCCATTGATATCGCCAAGTTTACCTCAGATGATCCACATAATGGCGTAGCCGATAAAGAGCTACTTGAATTTGCTCCGCTTGATTTGGATTTATACCACCCCTGGGATGTCAGCCCTGAGCAGGGCATTGAATTGTGTCATGCTGCGGAGCAAGCGGCGCTTAATGCCGATGCGCGTATTGTTAATTCAGATGGCGCCAGTTTTTCATCGCATCAAGGTTTACGTGTGTATGGTAATAGCCATGGTCTTATCACAGGTTACCCGCGTACTCGCCACAGCATTAGTACTATGGTGATTGGTAAAGATGGTGAGCAAATGCAGCGGGATTCAGCTTATACCGTAGCGCGAGACCAAGCTGGTTTGAAAGATGCTGCGGCAGTAGGTTTAGAGGCTGCGAGTGAAACTCTTGCTAAGCTCAATAGCAAAAAACTAGGTACCATGAAAGTCCCTGTTGTTTTTCGTGCAGATATTGCTAATTCATTGTTTGGTCACTTGGTGTCTGCAATAGGTGGTGGTGCGCTGTATCGTAAATCGAGCTTTTTGTTGGATAGCCTTGGCACGCAAGTATTTAATAAGTGCGTTAATATTTCAGAGCGTCCGCATATTTTAAAAGGTTTAGCGTCTTCACCATTCGATAGTGAAGGGGTAAAAACCATCGACCGTGAAATCATTCAAGGCGGTGATCTGCAAACTTACTTATTAGCGAGCTACGCAGCCCGAAAAATGAATATGACACCTACCGGTCATGCTGGTGGTATTCATAACTGGTTAGTTGAACAAACTCATGCTGATTTAGCTGCGCTGTTAAAAACAATGGGCACCGGTTTATTGGTCACTGAGTTAATGGGCCAAGGCGTTAATACTGTAACGGGTGATTACTCGCGTGGTGCTGCCGGTTTTTGGGTTGAGAATGGCGAAATACAATACCCTGTAAGCGAAATTACCATCGCTGGTAAACTGCAAGATATGTTTAAAGGCATTAGCGGCATAGGCGGTGACATAGAGCGCCGTGGTGGAATTCAGACCGGTTCGGTATTGATTGAACAAATGCAGATTGCGGGAAGCTAGGTTAAAGCTATAAGTTTTAATTTGCGTAGGCGCGGCTTTATGCCGCGCAAATTTTTTAAAGGAACTAGGTTCTAGGAAAGACACTAGGGGTTAGGCCCTAAAACCTTGCACCTCTAACCTATACTGTTTTCTCATTAACCCTTATCCTCACACATCTTTTGTTATTAAATCTTTTATAAAAAACACTTTACCTCAACTTTGCTTGAGGTTTTATTGTGGCTTTAATTACTTAAATAAAGGAATTTAATTATGTATTTAGAGCACGTAAATTTGGTAGTCGATGATGTTGAAGCTATGCTGCACTTTTATAAGGCGGCTTTTCCGTACTGGTCCATCAGAAGCCAAGGCGAAGGGGAGTGGCACGGTAAACCACGAAAATGGTTGCACTTTGGCGATGATTTTCAGTATTTAGCATTGAGTGATCATGGTGAACAACACAACCGTGACTTAACCGGACATCAAGTTGGCTTAGCGCACTTTGCTTATGTTACGAATAATATTGCTGCAGTAATTTCGCGCTTAGAAAGCGCTGGTTACAGTATTGATAAGCCAGGTGCGGTAAATCCATTTCGTAAAAATGTGTATTTTATTGACCCTGCAGGGTTTGAAATAGAGTTTGTTGAATATTTAAGTGACATTCCTAGTGAGCGTAATAATGATTTATAACATTAGTTTCGCGTCAGCAAGCTTAACGCCTACGGATGTTAACGTTAATCTCAGTGTTTAATTACTCACTGTAGGCGAGTGGCTTGCCACCGCGATATTCAATATTGTTTCGGTGTTTTCGCGTCAGCAAGCTTAACGCCTACGGTGTTAAGCTTTAACTGTGTTTTATCTATTAATGTTTATTGATATCTTGCCAACTGGTTTTAAGGCTGTTGGCGAATGAGACAAACTTTTCTTTAATGGTGCGCTTAATTTTAATTTCCACAGAGCCCAGAATAACTTTTCCTTCGATAGTAATGGTTGGCCCTTGGTGTTTATTCAGTGACACTGATTTGTTTTCAACACTACCAATAATACTGAACAGTTTTGATACAACATTGACGTGTTCTGGCACATAAATTTCATCATTGCCTAGTAAGCAATTTACATGGATGGTGATATTTTGATGCTGAAATATGGCGTCAGTGAAATCAAGTTCAATAGAACCAAGTAAGTTCGTCAGGTGGATTTCTTTTGGTACTACCCATTGCCCACTGCGCTCGTTTGATCCTAAGATACTTCGCAAGTGCAATGTTTCATCGCTGCTTTTATTACTATAGTTTGGGCTAAACTGCGCACGTTTTTCCCACTGGTAATTACTATCGGTTGTTAATTCTAGGTCACTTACCAAATCAATTAAGCTTTGGTTATCTTTCGCAGCCATTGCCTGATCTAATCGACGCTCAAAAGCATCAGCTGAAATAACAGCATGACTGTAGTTATATATTAATTGATCAATAACTTGTTCACGCACTTGCTCAATTGGGCGATCTTCTAATTTTACAGTCATGATGTATTCCTTATAAGTGATGCTGTTGGTGTATTTTACGATTGTCAGTACTGCAATAGTTAAAGCAAAGCTTAGGCCATTTATTAATTGGCTTAATAATCAATAGTTTAAATTTATTTTTGTTAGATGTATTTGTTATATTAACGACAGATTAACGAATAATGCTATTAAATGGTTAATTTTGCAACGACCAGAATAAATTACCGAGCAGTCTGTAAATAATTACCAAGACTAAAGCTAGCGCTATATCAAATAAAGCTTAAGTTATTGATTTTAAGTGCTTTAAAAGTTGGCTTGATGTTCGCATTAATCATATTGTCTTTAATCAAAAGGAGAAAGATTATGAAAACATTTAACAAATCTATTATTGCAGCGTTAGTTCTTGGTACAACCGCTATGGGTGCGCAAGCAAACAGCTGGGAAAATGAAAGTAAAGATGCTTGGATTGATGGTAAGGCAGAAACGGTTCTGTTAATGAACACTAACTTAAACAACTTTGACATTAACACTGATGTAAAAAATGGCAAGGTTGTACTAACTGGTAAAGTTGAAAGTGAGCTTGATAAAGAGCTAGCGGAAGAGCTTATCTTAAGTCTAGATGGTGTAACTGATGTTGATAACGAGCTAACGGTCGTTAAAAACACGGACACAAAAAGCAAGAAGATGAAATCAGATAGCACAGAAAGTGATTTAACGGATGCTAAAATTACTACCGTTATTACAACACGCTATTTGTTTAATTCTGAAGTAGGCGGTACGGATATTGACGTAGATACCGATAAAGGTGTGGTAACGCTAAATGGTACTGTTGGTTCGGATGCTGAAAAACAGCTAGCGGTGAAAATTGCTAAGAATGCCGAAGATGTTCGCGATGTAGTTGATAACTTAACTATTGTAGCTGAATAATCTATAAGCCACGAATGCCCAGTTATGCTGGGCTTTCTTATATAAATTTCAGGGAGTGAGAGTCATGGATTTAATACGAATTATATTTTCAGTACTTATTCCACCACTTGGTGTATTTTTACAAGTTGGTTTAGGTGCTCAGTTTTGGATTAATATTTTGTTAACATTACTAGGGTATATTCCTGGTCTGATACATGCAATTTATATAATCGGACGTCGTTAGAGTCACAGTGTGAAATATAACAAGGATGAACAGCCAATAGATGGCAAGGAGTAACATTATGGATAACGTATTAAGGAAAAACCAACAAGGGATCGTAAAAAGCGCAAAGCCACTTTGGACGGCACAGCAATGGAAGGAACTAATGAATAGCGCATCAAGGAGCGAAGTAAAAGCAGCAAGGAATGGGCTTTAAATAAGTAGATATTAGAAGGATTTTGCTAGGATGTTATATACCAAAATTATAAGTGTATGTTGTTATTTTCATTAAGAACATCCACTTATAACCTTCCCCAAGAATGTTTAACCTCTCATTTTATTATAGTCATAGGTGTTTTTGCGTCAGCAAGCTCAACGCCTACGGGTGTTAAAGTTTATCTCGGTGTTAAATCACTTGTAGGCGAGTGACTTGCCACTGCGTTTTAAATGTGGCTCGGAGTTTGTACGTCAGCAAGCTTAACGCCTACGGTGTTAAGGTTTACTTTGATGTCTAATTAATCACTTGTAGGCGAGTGGCTTGCCACCGCGTTTTAAATGTGGCTCGGAGTTTGTGCGTCAGCAAGCTTAACGCCTACGGGTGTTAAAGTTTATCTCGGTGTTAAATCACTTGTAGGCGAGTGACTTGCCACTGCGTTTTAAATGTGGCTCGGAGTTTGTGCGTCAGCAAGCTCAACGCCTACGGGTTTTAACGTTTATCTCGGTGTTAAATCACTTGTAGGCGAGTGGCTTGCCACCGCGTTTTAAATGTGGCTCGGAGTTTGTGCGTCAGCAAGCTCAACGCCTACGGGTGTTAAAGTTTTGGGTTTATCGTAGGCGGTGCTTTATGCCGCGCGGTTGATAACATTCATGGCTAAAGCCATTGCCTAAGTTGGCGGATGAGGTTGATGTAACGCTAAGAGATGCGCGAGATAAACTCGCGCCTACGATGGGTTTAACCTTTAACTAATTTTTAACTACACCAACAACCATGTGGCGGTGCCTAGGAAGGCGAAGATCCCTACAATATCGGTTACGGTTGTCAGTACTACGCTGCCAGCTAATGCAGGGTCAATTTTCATTTTTTTCAATAGCAGCGGAATACTGGCACCGGCGATACCTGCGGCTACTAAGTTCATAAACATGGCAAAGGCGAGTACGCCGCCAAGCTTAAAGTCCCATTGCCAAATAGCAACAACACCGGCAATTAAAATGGACCAAACAATCCCGTTTATTGCGCCGATTGCAAGCTCTTTGATCAGTAAAAAGCGTTGGTTAGTTTGGTTGATATGACCCACTGCAATACCACGTATTACGAGGGTTAATGTTTGGCTGCCCGCAACACCACCCATGGATGGCACTATACCGTTGAGTACCGCTAGAATAGGTAAAATTGCTAAGGTGTTTTCAAAGAAGCTTGCCACAATCGCAGCAAGTAGCGCGGTTAATAAGTTAACGCCAAGCCAAATTGAGCGCTTTTTCGAACTTTTTAACACTGGGGCAAAGGTATCTTCTTCATCATCAAGACCGGCTAGGCTTAATAAGCTATGCTCGGCGTCTTCACGGATAACGTCAACGATATCATCGATGGTGATACGGCCAAGTAGATGGTCATTATCATCAACCACTGGGGCTGATATCCAGTTATGACGTTCAAACAGTTGTGCTACATCGGTTTCATCCATCGAAATGAGGATAGATTCACAATCTTCATCCATTAAGTCGCGAATGATTTTATCTGGCGAGTTAGTCAACAAGGTCGTTAACGACATGGCACCTATAAAGCAGTTATGTTTATCAACAACATAAAGATCATCGGTACCTTCTGGTAGCTCACCACGTAAACGTAAGTAGCGCAGTACTACGTCGATAGTGACATCTGGACGGATGGTCACTGTATCAGTGTTCATTAGCGCGCCAGCAGAGCGCTCTTGATAAGAGAGTGCTTGAGTTGCACGTTCTCGATCTTGGCTGTCCATGGCACTAACAACGTCTTTGTAGACGGTATCAGGTAGGCTACGTAGTACTTCCCCTAGATCATCGTGGCTCATGTCCTCAGTTGCCGCAGCGATGTGCTTCGGCTCCATTTGGGCAATGATCCCTAAACGAACATCTTCTGAGAGTTCTTCGAGTACGTCACCTTGTACATCTGGATCAACCAGTTGCCATAGCAAGGTACGAATTTTATGTGGGGATGACTCGAGTAATAATGCGGTGTCACACGGAGCTGTTTTTGCCAACATACGCCTTACTTGAACAAATTGACCACTGTTAAGTGACTTGGTCACTTGTTTTAGTTGTTGTAGTGGGTAATCTTGTTCAAAAGCTTCTGGCATTGGCGTCCTTAAAAATTAATACGCTTGATAGGTAGGGTAACAGTTGTCGGTAATTAACGCGCTTGGTCTGTTTAATTAACGACTTTATTTAGTTTAACGCAATTTAGTGGTACTGACTACGAGCTATTCTTGTTCGTTAAAGCGTTGTGCGATCAACTCGCCAATTGCTGCAAGAGCAGGTTCAGCGTCCGGGCCTTCACATACAACTTTAACTTCTTTGCCTTGGCTACTTTCTAATAGCATTAAGCCGAGTACGCTATCGCCTGCGGCTTGTTTGTCATCTTGATGAAGTGTGATGCTGGCATCAAACTGCACAGCTAATTGCGCTAATACGCTGGCTGCGCGAGCATGTAAACCGAGTTTGTTTTTTATTAAAAATGTATCTTCTAAACGCATCAACATTCCTTACTGTAAACGTGAGTTGTTATTCTTGTTCACGATGGCGAATTTTCACATTGCTGTGGCTCATCGAGAAGCTTTCACCTATAGTTTGCGCTAGATAAACTGAGCGATGTTGACCACCGGTGCAACCAATAGCAATTGTTAAGTAACTGCGGTTATTACGCTCCAAATGCGGTAACCAAGTTTGTACAAAGGTTTGGATCTGCCAAGTGAATTTTTGTACGATACTATGGCTGGCTAAATAATCTTTTACTGGCTGATCAAGGCCTGTAAGTGGCTTAAGCTCAGGCTCCCAATGTGGGTTTGGTAAAAAGCGTGCATCAAAAACATAATCAGCTTCTTTTGGGATACCATATTTAAAACCAAATGATTCAAAGGTAATGATTAGTTTTTTATCTTTTTTCCCTAAAATCTTTTCACGGATTGACTCTGCAAGCTGGTGGACACTCAGATCAGTGGTATCAAGTATAAAGTCAGCGCGAGTAGTTAATACATCAAGTAATACTTTTTCTTGCTTGATAGCTAAATCCAGTGGCAAAGAGTCCAAAGATAATGGGTGTAAGCGGCGAGTTTCAGAAAAACGTTTGATCAGGGTTTGATCATCACTGTCTAAATAAAATAGCGTCGGATTTGCAAAACCAGGCAAGTATTCAAGAATATCGTTAAATTCTTCCTGCTCTTTCGGTAAATTACGGACATCAATACTGACGGCAATTTTGTCATAATTATCAGAGACACTGCGCACTAATGAAGGTAATAAGTTTACCGGAATATTATCTACACAATAATAGCCAAGATCTTCTACTACACGCAGAGCAACAGATTTACCTGAGCCAGAACGCCCACTGATGATGATTAACTCCATGTAAATTCTCCTTCATTTGGCTACGATTGCGCAGCAATTACGTGATACAAATCTTGGTCTGTTTTTGCGCTACGTAGTTGTTTACAAAAATCTTTGTCGTTGAGTTTATCAGCAATTGTGGCTAACGTCTTCAAATGAAGTTGGCTATCACCATCTGGCACGATGAGAGCTACAAATATATCAACTGGGCGATTATCTATCGCATCAAAATCAATCGGTGATTCACTCACTATAATTATTGCTAGCGGGTTTTCAACACCACTCATACGGCCATGAGGAATAGCAATACCACGACCAATACCCGTACTACCTAGTTTTTCTCTCGACAGTAGTGCGTTGAGGATTTCTTGTTGTGATAGCTGAGGAAGTTGTTCATGAGCCAATTGGCTGATAAATTCAATGATCCGTTTTTTGCTATTAAAAAGGACCGCAGCTTTACTGCAGTCCTGGCAAATAAGTGAGCTTAATTTCATAGTGTTAGTGTCGAGCGTGCTTCTCTTTGTGTTTAATTACCTGACGGTCAAGTTTGTCGATTAGTCCGTCAATGGCTGCATACATGTCTTGGTGCTCAGTTGAGGCAAATAATTCAGCGCCACTGACATGTAATGTGGCTTCTGCTTTTTGGCTTAGCTTTTCTACATCAAGAATGACATGGACATTATTGATATGATCAAAATGCCTTTCAAGCTTGGCAAACTTATTGTTTACATAGTCTCTTAATGAATCAGTAATTTCTACATGACGACCAGTTAAATTTAGTTGCATAAGCATTTTCCTCTTGTGATTTTACGCCTTAAATCAAACTTTTACGTTGATTTGACGGTGGAATAGCCAGTGACTCGCGGTATTTTGCAATAGTCCGTCTAGCTACTTTGATACCTTGCTCTGCCAATATATCTGCAATTTTACTATCACTCAATGGTTTCGCTGAGTTTTCTGCACTGATCAATTTTCTGATCAATGCTCGAATGGCTGTCGATGAGCATTCGCCGCCGTTCTCAGTACTTACATGGCTCGAGAAAAAATATTTTAACTCAAATATACCACGAGGGGTATGCATGTATTTTTGGGTGGTTACACGAGAAATTGTTGATTCGTGCATCTCAACCATTTCGGCAACGTCGTTTAGTACCATAGGGCGCATGGCCTCAGGGCCATGCTCAAAGAATCCTTGCTGCTGTTTAACAATGCAGTTGGTTACTTTGAGTAACGTCTCGTTACGACTTTCTAGGCTTTTAATAAACCATTTAGCTTCTTGCAAATGCGAGCGTATAAATTGGCTGTCAGTGCTTGATTTTACAGAGCGTGACATCGCCGCATATTGGCTGTTCACTCTAATTTTTGGCATGCTGTCTGGATTGAGTTCAACCACCCAGCGACCTTTAATTTTTTTCACCGAAACGTCAGGAATAACATACTCTGATTCTTCGCGTACTATGGTATCCGCAGGCTTTGGGTTAAGGCTGTGGATCAGTGTCATTACTTCTTTTAGTTCATCTTCTTTAAGCTTAGTCTTTTTCATCAAAGTGCGATAGTCACGACTAGCTAATAAATCGATATGATCAGTTAAAATCATTTTTGTCTCGCTAATCCAAGGAGTTGCAGGATCAAATTGATTTAATTGAATACATAAACATTCTTGTAGGCTGCGCGCAGCAATACCAACAGGGTCAAACAACTGAATGCGTTTTAACACTGCTTGCACTTCGTCGAGTTCGATTTCTTCTTCGTTATTACCTTGATTTAAGCTTTCTGCGATGTCTTCGCAGCTCAAGGTTAAAATACCTGAATCGTCAACGGCTTCAACAATCGCAATGGCAATGGCTTCATCGGTTGGACTAAAAGGTGTGAGTTGTAATTGCCACATTAGATATTCGTGCAAGGTTTCAGTTGAGGCACCTTGATAAATTGACTCATCTTCAGGCATTGGCCCAGATGACGTATTTGGCGCAGCACTCATGTATTCGTCCCAGGTGACGTCCATAGCCATTTCGTCACTTAAGGTCTCTTTACTTAATGCTTCGCTACTTTCTTGTTCATATTCGCTTGGCTTGTCGTCTGCTGATGCGCTAACGGTTAAGTCATCGTTATCTTGTTTTTGTTCGTTTTTACCAGCCGTGTCGTCTGAATATTCATGTTCTTCTAGCTCTAACAATGGATTGCTGTCGAGCGCTTCTTGAATTTCTTGCTGGAGATCCAATGTACTGAGTTGCAATAAGCGAATTGCTTGTTGCAGCTGTGGTGTCATTGTAAGTTGCTGGCCCATGCGCAGCTGGAGTGATTGCCTCATGTATCTCTAACAATCCTTTTATTGTTATCATCGTTAAGTCTAGCAGATACTTAGCCGAGCGTGGCTTTATAGCCTAAATTGCTCGCCCAGGTAAACATCGCGGACTGTTTGGTCGGCGAGTACATGCTCAGGGGTACCTGATGCAATTAACTCCCCATGAGAAACTATGTAGGCTTTTTCACAAACATCAAGGGTTTCTCGTACATTGTGGTCGGTAATAAGCACGCCAATACCACGGTTTTTAAGGTGTTCAATAATCTTCTTTATATCTAACACTGAAATAGGATCAACGCCAGCAAAAGGCTCATCAAGTAAGATAAATTTTGGGTTTGCGGCTAAAGCGCGTGCAATTTCAACTCGACGACGTTCACCGCCAGATAATGCCATACCTTGGCTGTCGCGGATATGTTGAATGCTAAACTCATCAAGTAAGCTGTCGAGCGCTTCTTCTCTGGCTTGTTTATTCAGCTCTTTACGAGTTTCTAAAATAGCCATCAGGTTTTGATAAACAGTTAATTTACGGAAGATGGATGATTCTTGTGGCAGGTAGCCAATCCCTAACCGTGCGCGACTGTGCATTGGCAGTAAGGTGATGTCATTATCATCAATACTGATTTTACCTTTGTCGCTTGGAACTAAACCCACAATCATATAAAAGGTGGTGGTTTTACCAGCGCCATTAGGACCCAATAAGCCAACAATGCTGCCTGCGCTAACTTCTAAACCCACGCTTTTTACAACTTGGCGACCTTTATAGCTTTTTGCTAGAAATTCAGCTTTTAATGTACTCATGGCTGCCCTTTAGATTTGTCTTTTTTACTGTCTACTGGTACCAAAATGGTGTGCACACGATCGCTTGAGCTTGCGCCTTTTTCAGCACTGATCAGTTGCTGGTCCATATCATAGGTAATGCTTTTGGCATTGATTTTTTGACCTGCCTGAGTGACTTGTGCATTGCCAACCAAGGTTAAATAGCGCTTAGCGACATCGTAACGGACTTCATCAGCACTGGCACTCATTACTGTGCCATCAGTTTGTTTTTCTTCAAAGTAAGCCGGACTGCCAGTTGCGACAAGTAGTTGTTTGTTATCGCCTAAATCTTCGCGCTTATGGACTTCAAGTCGATCCGCTTTGATACGGCGGTTACCATGAATGATTTCAACATTTTTTTCAAAAATACCGATATTGTCTTTCAGTTGGGCAAGCTGCGTGTCAGCACTGATAGAGACTTGATCTGCAGGTGGTGTCGTATTTTCAGCAAAGCTTGCAAAAGCAATGAATAAGCTTGGTATAACAAGCAAGTGAGCAAATTTATTGGTCATAATATATGGTTCGCGTATGGTTAATTAGTTCTACCACTTCGGCTTTTAAGTCGGCATGGAGACCGCGCCCAGTGATTTTTAAATTTGGTCCGATTAATTCAACTGGTTGTTCTGAACTCATGGTTTGTAGTTCAATATCAACCTGAATATTATCTGCGTTTATATGTTCAATCATGGCATTATTGGTCAGGTTTTTAGCAACCACATTACCTTCTAAAATTAATTGATGATTTTCATATAAGGTGGCTTCATCGGCATTAATTTGCCACGTCTGCTGTTGATTATAGAGTGTAAAAATAGGTTGTTCAAAGTAAGTGAACCCTAACTGTTGGTAGAGTTCCATTTTTGCAGCTGTTACTTTGTGGCTAATTTTACCTTGTTCATCAAATGCGGTTTGTTTTAATGCCACCGCAGTATAATCAGGTTTTGCTATTATATCTTCTTGGTGTTGTTTTATGGCGGTACTTTGATAAAAATACGGATACCACAGCCATACCATGCAGCCGACAAATAATACGCATAATATTAAACGCGCACTATTCATGAGCTCGTGCCTTCGCTGGTTAATGATTTACCATTTTCGAGCATTAATAAATCAGTGAGTTCACGCACCGCCCCAAAGCCACCAGGTAGCATGGTTGTATAATGTGAAATGCGTTTGATTAGTGGATGCGCATCATTTACTGCCACCGCAAAACCAACCAATTCCATTACCGGCAAGTCAGGTCCGTCATCGCCTATGTAAGCGATTTGTTCATCGCTTAACTGCAATTTATCCTTGAGCTGTTGATAAGCTTGCAACTTGTTTTCTTGGCCTTGGTAAATATGCGGTACTGTCAGGCTAGTCATCCGTTGCTGAACTATCTGTGAATGACGACCGGTGATCACGGCAACTTCAAAACCGCTATTGATCAGTGCTTTGATACCAAAGCCATCTTTAGTATTAAACGCTTTGAGTTCTTCACCTTGGTTACCAAGATAAATACGACCATCTGAAAACACCCCATCGATATCACAGATCAGGAGTTTGATTTTTTGTGCTCGCTCGCGAGCATCATCTGAAAGTGGCTGATATAAGTCAGCAAACTGCATTATAAAACTCCTGCTTTGAGCAAATCTTGCATATTAAGAGCACCAATAGGGTGGTGTTTATCATCAACTACAATTAAGCCATTGATACGCTTATTCTCCATGATATTGAGTGCCTCGGCGGCAAGCATATCAGCAGTTGCAGTAGTGCAAGAGCGGGTCATGACAGTGCTTATCAAAGTACTGTGAATATCTATTCGTTGCTCTAAAATTCGCCGTAAATCACCATCAGTAAAAAGCCCTGCAAGTTGCCCTGTGTCATCAACAATAGCTGTCATACCTAAGCCTTTTGCCGACATTTCGATTAATGCATCTTTGATACATTGCTTATCATTGATCATAGGCGTTGCTGGGCCACTGTGCATAATATCTTTTAAACACAATAGTAAACGTTTACCTAAGCTACCACCAGGATGCGATAGCGCAAAGTCATCGGCGGTAAAGCCACGGGTTTCTAGCAGAGCAACGGCTATTGCATCACCCATCGCAAGTGTTGCAGTCGTGCTTGCAGTCGGAGCGAGTCCTAATGGGCAGGCCTCTTGACTTACTTTGATGCATACATGAGCATCAGCCCAATTTGCCATTGATGATTCAGGGTTACCTGTCATGGCGATCATTTTTGCGCCAATACGTTTAATAACCGGAATAATATTCAGTACTTCGCTGGTTTCGCCTGAGTTTGAAATAAGCATAACCACGTCATCACGAGTGATCATCCCTAAATCACCATGACTTGCTTCACCCGGATGGACAAAAAACGCAGGCGTGCCAGTGCTTGCCAGTGTTGCAGCAATTTTATTACCAATATGCCCTGATTTCCCCATACCGACTACTATGATCCTACCGTGACATTGATACATCAATTGGCAAGCTTGATTAAAGTTTTCGTCTAGATATTGGGTTATATCAAGCAGTGCTTGGCGCTCTATTTCTAGCACCCGCTTACCTTGTTCAATAAAATTTAACTGCGTCATTGTGTTATCCATTTTGTGGCTAGCATTAAGCAACTTGGCTGAAAATATAACCTTGATAGATTAAAAACGCGACCAATAACAGGCCACCTTCAACTCTATTAATGCGTCTTGTGCCCCTAAAACTCAAGGACATAGCAATAAGGGCTATGGTGGCACCAATCATTATTAAGGCATCACGGTTTGCAGCTGAAGGATCAATAATTGAAGGGTTGATAATCCCAGCCAGTGGCAACACAGCTAAAATGTTAAATATATTTGAGCCAACAATATTACCCAGTGCTAAATCATCTTCGTTTTTTAATACCCCAGCAATACAGGCTGCCAGCTCAGGCAAACTGGTGCCAATAGCAATAATGGTTAACCCTATTACTAAATCACTTAGGCCAAAGTATTTGGCTATATCAACTGCTGAGCCAACTAAAAAATGTGAGCTGACAGGCAGTAATATCATACCAATAATTAACCAAAATAAAGCCGATTTGGTGGGCACGTTATCTGGTACGTCTTCACAGGCTTCACTTACAAATGGGTCATCAGCTTGGTTTTTAGCGCGAATAGAAATAATAACTAAGCCCGCAATAAAGACCACAAAGCCAATGATTAATGCAACGCCCTCAGCAAATGAAAAGTAGTTATCAGAAAATACATACCAGGCAGCGATTGACACTAGTAGTACAAGCGGCATTTCGCGTTTTAATGTCATTGATGATACTGAGAGTGGGCGCAATAGCGCGGTAATACCTAAAACAAGTAAAATATTAGTGATATTTGAGCCAACGGCGTTACCCACGGCAGTGTCAGTTTTACCGGCAAGCGCAGCTGATGCTGAGACCATCATTTCAGGGGCTGACGAGCCCATCGCAACAACGGTTAAGCCAACAATAAGAGTAGGAACACCGAAATTTTTTGCCAGTGCCGCAGCACCATAAACAAAGCGATCCGCACTCCAAACTAGAGCTGCAAATCCGAGAATTAAAATGACAAAAGAAGTCACCATTACGTTACGCCAATTATTCAAAATGAGATGACTGCAAATAGTAACAAAAGCCAACCTGAAAGTATAAATAAAAGAATCTGCGTAGCTTGTTAGATTATGGCCTGATTTGGACTGAGAATAATTATTTAAGCGACGGTTAAGCCTACTGCTGTAAGGTTTGCAGCGCTATTACATAGAATATTACAAAATTTTACGATTTGTTTTTTCCATCTTGCTGTAAAAACGCTTAAAATAGGTGAACTAGTGAAAATAGTAATGGAGAGCGACTTGTCGCAACCAATAGTAGAAATCAAGGATGTAAGCTTTTCTAGGGGCAATCGCTGCATATATAAAAATATGAGCTTTAGTGTCCCGAAAGGAAAAATTACGGCAATTATGGGACCAAGCGGAATTGGTAAAACCACCATGTTGCGTTTAATTGGTGGTCAATTAAAACCAGATAGCGGCACTATTTTATTCGAAGGTAATAACATTCCTGCCATGTCGCGCAAAGAGCTTTATGCGGCGCGAACCAAAATGAGTATGTTGTTCCAAAGCGGCGCATTATTTACCGATATGTCAGTATTTGACAATATCGCTTTTCCGCTGCGTGAACACACTCGTCTAAGTGAAGATTTAATTCGCCTTGTGGTGCTAATGAAATTACAAGCTGTTGGCTTGCGTGGCGCACAAGATCTAATGCCTTCTGAGCTGTCAGGTGGTATGGCACGTCGTGCTGCATTAGCGCGCTCAATCGCACTTGATCCTGAATTAATTATGTATGATGAGCCATTTGCAGGCCAAGACCCAATTTCCATGGGGGTATTAGTTAAGTTGATTAAATCGCTTAATCAAGTGCTTGGATTATCATCATTAATCGTAACTCACGATGTAACAGAAGTGATGAGCATTGCCGATCACGTTATCATTATTGCCGATCAAGGCGTTATTGGTAGCGGTACACCGGATGAAATGCGTAATCATGAATCGGCCCTAGTTCAGCAGTTCTTAAAAGGATTATCTGATGGCCCAGTGCCGTTTCATTTTCCTGCTCAACCTTATCAACAAGAATTACTGGGAGGGCGCCGCTGATGTTTGATTTTTTGCAAATGCTAGGTCATAAAACGTTAGGACGATTTGCTGCACTTGGTCGCTCCACTCAGATGTTGATAGGTGCGTTATGGAGTTTGCCTAATTTTAGAAAAGGCACGCCGCTTTTAATACGACAATTATATATGGTCGGCTCGCAGTCACTATTGATTATCATGGTGTCGGGATTATTCATTGGTATGGTATTGGCGTTGCAAGGCTACACCGTACTAGTTGGTTATGGTGCAGAGGACAGCTTAGGTCCATTAGTAGCATTGAGTTTACTCAGAGAGTTAGGCCCTGTTGTTACAGCATTATTGTTTGCCGGGCGAGCTGGTAGTGCATTAACCGCTGAAATAGGTTTAATGAAAGCGACTGAGCAGTTATCAAGTCTTGAAATGATGGCCATTGACCCTCTTAAACGTATTATCGCGCCACGCTTTTGGGCGGGCTTTATCAGTATGCCATTACTGGCGTTAATATTTTCAGCAGTTGCAATTATTGGTGCTCATTTAGTGGGTGTTGATTGGTTGGGTGTAGATACGGGGAGTTTTTGGTCAATCATGCAGTCACAAGTATCGTTTCAGCAAGATATTTTAAATGGCATGATCAAGAGTTTTGTATTTGCCATCGTGGTTACATGGATTGCGCTTTATAAAGGCTACGATTGTATACCGACCTCTGAAGGGATCAGTAAAGCAACAACAGAGACAGTTGTACACTCATCTTTGGCTGTTTTAGGGTTTGATTTTATTTTGACAGCGGTAATGTTTACTAGCTAATAAAGGTATAGATAATGAATTCACGGAAATTAGAAATTTTAGTTGGTTTTTTTGTTGCGCTAGGCATAGCAGCTTTTGCTATGTTGGCGTTAAAAGTTGCCAATGCAGGGATCAGCGGCAACGGCGAAACTTACTTATTGAAAGCCAAGTTTGAAAACATTGGTTCATTAAAAACACGTGCGCCGATTAAAGTAGGTGGTGTAGTGGTTGGTCGAGTTGAGGGTATTTCAATTCACCCACAAGAATTTGTGCCAGTTGTTGATATGACGATTGATGCGCAATATAAATGTCGTTTTTCAGATACCAGCTCAGTTTCAATTTTGACATCAGGCATCCTAGGTGAGCAATATTTAGGGATTAACCCTGTCATTGCCCCAAAATCAGCTGAACAAGCGTGTTTAGGTGTTGCGGTAACAAGTAATGATAAAAACTTAGGGTTAGACGAGTTATTTGGTGTTGAAAGCAAAGCCTTAAATGATGGCGACTATATCACTGACACGAAATCAGCATTGGTGCTTGAAGAGTTAATCGGGCAATTTTTATTCAATCAAGGCGGCGAGTAAGTAATTATGTTTAAGAAATTTTTAATTTTAGTTGCGCTGACTTTCAGTGCCATTAGCGTAGCAAGCGATGCGGTCGATTTAACAGACCCATATAAAATGGTCCGCCAAGTATCTGATAATACTTTTCAACGTATTACTCGTGACCAGCCTTTAATCGAAAAAGATAAAGAGCATCTACGGGTTATCGTCAAAGAAGAGTTGATGCCTTACATTGATTATAAATATGCTGCACTGCGTGTATTAGGAAGTCATGTATCAAAAGTGCGTGCGATTAAAGATCCTGCTGAGCAAAAGCAAGCGGTTGAGGATATCAAACACTTTATTGATGTGTTTCAAGAATACTTAATCGCCACTTATGCTGGCGTGTTTACCCAATACACCAACCAAAAAGTAGAGTTTGGTGCAAGCAAAGAGTTTGCAGGACAAGACCTTGTATTAGTGAAAACCAAAATTGTCGAGCCAGGTAAGCCGGAAATTAAAATTGATTTTAAAGTACGTGAAGATCGCGATGGCGAATGGCGTGCTTATGACATGGTTGCTGAGGGCATTAGTTTATTAGATGCCAAGCAAAGTGAATTTCAAGGCATTTTGCGCCAGCAAGGTATTAACCATGTAAGTGACCTACTTGAACAGAAAAGTAAGTTGCCAGTGCAATTTAGAGGTGACGGCGGTAATGAGTAAAGTAACGGTTACTCAGCTTGACGAACAGCACTATCGAGTCAGTGGTGAATTGACTCGAAATTCAATTTCCGCTGAACGACTTCTGAATAAAAACTCACAAACTAGCCATAAAAACTGGTATTTTGACCTTTCTGAGGTGTCTAGGGTTGACACGGCGGGCTTAGCTTGGTTAATTCACTCTTTCGCAGAATTAAAGCAGCAAGGTGTTCACCTTGAATTGCAAAATATTCCTGAACAACTGCAAAAGTTGATGCAGTTGGGACAGGTTACCAACCTATTTGAGTGAGAGTTATGGAAACAAGCCAAGTCGAAACCTTATTGCGCGACGAATTGCAATTAGCTGAAGTACATGTGAAAGCCAACGGTAGTCATTATGAAGTTATCGCAGTCGGCGATTGTTTTGATGGGTTAAGCCGAGTGAAAAAACAACAGCTGGTATATGGTCCGTTGATGAACACCATTTCTGACGGCACAATCCACGCAGTTTCGATCCGTGCATTTACACCTACTGAGTGGAAGCGCGAACAAAAATTCATTTTACCTCAATAAAAAAGGTTTCCTCATGGATCAATTTGTAATTCAGGGTGGAACCGGACTTGCCGGTGAAGTCACTATCTCTGGCGCTAAAAATGCCGCTTTACCTATTTTGTTTGCAGCATTATTAGCTGACGGTAAAAGTACCTTTAATAATGTTCCTCGTTTACGTGATATCGGCACTACTGAAGCATTATTAAAAACCCTCGGCGCAGAAATACACTGGCACGGCGAACAGCTCGTTATTGATGGTGGCAAAGTTGATAAAACATTGGCCCCTTACGAGTTAGTCAAACAAATGCGTGCGTCAGTATTAGCATTAGGTCCATTGGTTGCTCGTTTTGGTCAAGCACAAGTATCGCTTCCTGGTGGTTGTGCAATTGGTGCTCGCCCGGTTGATATTCATATTCAAGGTTTGGAGCGCATGGGCGCTGTTATTAGCGTTGAAAATGGTTATATCAATGCAAAGGTAGATGGGCGTTTAAAAGGTGCTGAAATCTACATGGAAATGGTCAGCGTTGGCGCGACCGAAAATTTATTAATGGCCGCAACCTTAGCTGACGGCAAAACCGTATTAGAAAACGCGGCGCGTGAACCAGAGATTATAGATTTAGCTGCTTGCTTAACAGCAATGGGCGCAAAAATTAGCGGTGCAGGCACTAGCCGTATTGAAATTGAAGGTGTTGAAAAGCTGCATGGTTGTGAGCATCGCATCTTGCCAGATCGGATTGAAACTGGCACATTTTTAGTGGCCGCAGCAATGGCGGGTGGCGAAGTGCTATGTAAGCTTACCGATTTTCATAGTTTAGAGCCTGTGATTGAAAAATTGCGTGCAACTAATGCGTTGATTGAAGTACATAAAGATAGTATTTATCTTGATATGCGTGGCCGTGAGCTCAAAGCCGTTAATATTAAAACCATGCCACACCCAGGTTTCCCTACCGATATGCAAGCGCAGTTTACTGCGTTAAATGTAGTAGCTAATGGCAGCGCAACCATTACCGAAACGATTTTTGAAAACCGTTTTATGCATGTGCCAGAACTACAACGTATGGGTGCTAACATTCGTTTAGAGGGGAATACGGCAATTTGTGGTGACACTAAGAGTTTGAGTGGCGCACAAGTAATGGCAACCGATCTACGTGCATCAGCGAGCCTAATTTTAACGGGGATTGTGGCACAAGGTGAAACGGTTGTTGACCGAATTTACCACGTTGATCGTGGTTATCAACGGATTGAAGATAAACTCAGCGCGTTAGGTGCAAACATCAAACGCCGAAGTAGTTAAATACGAGTTGAAAGGTTCAGGTAACAAGGTTCAAGCGAAAACCTTGTTTACCTTTTACCTTTTACCTTTTACCTTGCAACTAAAATTATAGTTTAGTCTCTAACTCTGCAACCTTCACCATCACTTTTAGTACTTTTCCATTTCGATAAAGTTCAAATTCTATTTCATGGCCCGGCTCTGAATTACCAATTCTGGTTAAGGTTTTTTGTGGGTTAGTGACATCTTCACCGCCAATTTTAATCACAATATCTTGTTCTTTAATACCAGCTTGCCATGCTGGACCTAATGGATCTAGGTTGGTTATACGCAATCCAGCAATAGGGGTGAACTTATCGCTCACTTCTTTACCGGTACTATCAACGGCAGTACCTGTGAAGCCCAAGTAACCACGCACAACACGACCATGACGGATCAGTTTATCCATTACCTCTTTTGCTAACGAGTACGGTACGGCGAAGAATATGCCTTGGATATCGAGGTTCTCTCGGGTTTTAAATTGTGCTGAGGTGATCCCAACCAAGTCGCCATTAGAGTTTACCAGTGCGCCACCTGAGTTGCCGACATTAATTGCCGCATCCATTTGTAGCAGACTATTATAAGGACTATCGGTAATTTTTTGTTTACCCGTGGCACTGATGATCCCTTGGGTGATTGTTTGCCCTAGATTCAGCGGATTACCAATCGCCAGCACCACATCACCCACGCGAGGCGTAAAACGCTCACTAATTGGGATAACTGGCAAGTGCTCAACGTTAATTTTCAACAGTGCTAAGTCGGTGATGGTATCAAAGCCGATGAGCTGAACATCAAAATAACGGCGGCCATCAGTAAGCAGCACCATAATTTGATCAGCATTATTGATCACATGATAGTTGGTAAGAATATAGCCATCACTTGACATGATCACACCGGAGCCAAGTTCTTGCACGGTGTTTTGCCGTTTATAACGAGGTTCCTTTGAAATGCTCTCAGAAATGATTGTCACAACAGATGGCGCTGCGCGCTGTACTGCATCGGCAAAGCTCAAATGATCAATACTCATAGCACTTGGTAAGGGGACATTGGGTAACAGCGTTGCACGCATATTTGGGCTAAAAAATACTACCAAAAATGCGATACCGAGTCCGGCAAATAGCGGGGGAAGGACAAACTTAAAAAATTTCAGCACAATGTTCTTATTCTTAATGAGCGATCTTCTAATGATGGCACAAAAAAAATAGCAGCGGCAAGTACCACTGCTATTATTTATGCGATTTACCTAATATTTATTTTATTGAATTAAAACAAATACCGATTCACGACCGCGTTGTACTCCAAGCACGATGTTACCTTTAGTGTTTTCGATGATCTTATTCATGTCACTAATTGTTTCAACACGCTGACGGTTTACTTGCATTACCACGTCGCCTTCTTCAAGGCCGACTCTAGCTGCTGGTGAACGCGGATCAACAGTTGTCACCTCAACCCCTTTATTTCCATTCTTTTGGGTGTTTTCAAGTGTTGCACCCTGGAAGGCTGGGTGTAGTTCATCACCGGCTGCGGTTAGTGCTGATGCGCCATCAAGGGTCACTTTAACGGTTTGTACTTTGCCATCACGATAAATACCTAATTTTACCTTTCTGCCTTCACCGAGGGTGGCAATTTTACTGCGCAGTTCATGGAAGCCGCTGATCTCACTACCATCAATACTAATAATTACGTCACCAGCTTTAATACCCGCTTCACTGGCGGCAGAATCATCCATTACTTGCATAACATAAGCGCCTTGTTTTACATCAAGCTGTTGTGCTTTAGCAAGGCCTGCATCCAGTGGACGCCCAGAAATACCTAGTGAGCCACGGCGTACTTCACCATGTTCAATAATTTGGTCAACAAGATTTTTCATCATATTGGATGGGATTGCAAAGCCGATACCAACATTGCCACCCGATGCACCTAAAATGGCCGTGTTAATACCAATTAGCTCACCGTTTAAGTTAACTAGCGCACCACCTGAGTTACCTTGGTTAATAGCAGCATCGGTTTGAATAAAATCTTCATAACCTTCAATATTTAAACCACTGCGCCCCATTGCACTAACAATCCCTGAGGTAACGGTATGACTTAAACCAAATGGGTTACCAATTGCTACTGCAAAATCACCCACTCGTAGTTGATCTGAGTTTGCCAGTTTAACGGCGACTAAATCCTCGGCATCAATTTTTAATAACGCGATGTCTGATTCTTTATCACTACCGATTTTAGTTGCTTCGTATTCACGACCATCTTCAAGAGTAACCAACATTTTTTCAGCATCTTGAACTACGTGGTTATTGGTAACGACGTAGCCTTCTTTGGCGTCAATAATAACGCCTGAGCCTAAACCACTAAATTCACGCTTTTGGCTACGCGGTTGCGGATTGCCAAAAAAGAAATCAAGCGGATCAGCGCGACGACGGACTTCCTTTGAACCGGAGACTTGGATACTAACAACGCCTGGTGTTATTTGTTCTAGCATCGGCGCTAACGTCGGTAATTGTTGACCATTGACTGCGATAGGCATCTTAGCCATTGATACTGCAGGGGTTAATAATAAACTGGCAGATAACATTGCTGCACTGATTAACGATAATTTCATTTTCATAGTCAGGGTTTACTCCACATCACAGGAAAAAGCACAAACAAAAAAGGCTGCATAAGCAGCCTTTTATCAATTTAGTTCAAAACATTTTAAAGTAGGTTCGCTCTTTTGGAATGTTTTGAAATGCATGTAAAACATAAGCTGCTTTATAAACAGACTATGGGGTCAAAAAAAAGTTCATCAAGAAGCTTTAGAAATTTCTGAAACCTTAATTAAACTTTGTCAGGCTCGGCTACTTTTGGTTCGCCAGCGAATAAGCCTGATTCACCTGATACATAATCAGCCGGTTGAGCATGTGCCGATGAACGGTCACTTTGGCGTTCTTTTAGTGAGCGTTGTAGCTGCTCTGTCGTTTCTTTAGAAAAGAATGGTTCGTTAGGATGCTGTTTTTTATCAGCTAATAGCAGCTTGTTAGTTTCATCAACATGATTTAACAATTGGTCGTAGTTGTCTTTCATTTTGTTGACGAGTCTACCAGTGCTTGCTAAATGATCTGCAACATCTTGACGGTATTGCTCTAATGCATTTTTAGCTTGTTCTGCTTGTTGCTCTAATTCATCTTGCTTAAATTGCTTTTTAGTGACGAAGGCGCCAAGGAAAAATGCAGCTACTGCCACAATAACAATAATGCCGATCCAAGTAACTGTACCCATAATTCTACCCCTTTGGGAATTAATACATAAAAATAAAATAACGCCTAGATTGCGTACTCAAGAATAAATCCTGTTGCTGCTAATATACCCCGAGTTACGATGCGTGTTAACATATTGCGTAAATTAAACCGTGTTTTATTGTAACTATCTATGACTCCTTGGCAAAAGTACCAACAAGATTTACAGCGTGAAGACTTTGTTTACGATGCTGCACAAGAAAATGCAGTACGTCATCTACAAAGGCTTTTCGATGACTTAACAGCACAAAAGCCCGCAGCTAAAGGCTGGTTCTCTAAACTATTTAATAAAAATAGCACGGCGCCTATAAAAGGTTTGTATTTTTGGGGGGGAGTAGGGCGTGGTAAAACCTATTTGGTTGATACCTTCTATGAGGCGCTGCCGGGAACACGCAAGATGCGCGTGCATTTTCATCGTTTTATGCACCGTGTTCACGAAGAGCTAAAAAAATTAGACAAAACGGCTAATCCCTTAGAAGTTGTGGCTGATATTTTTAAAGCTGAAACCGACATTATCTGCTTTGATGAATTTTTTGTGCAAGACATTACTGATGCCATGCTGCTTGGTGGTTTAATGGAAGCCTTATTTGCGCGCGGCATTGTGTTAGTGGCAACGTCTAACATTATACCTGATGAGTTATATCGAAATGGTTTGCAGCGTGCTCGCTTTTTACCTGCAATTGCACTTGTTAATGCAAACACTGAGATTGTGAATGTGGATTCTGGCATTGATTACCGATTGCGTACTTTAGAGCAAGCAGAGATATTTCATAGCCCATTAGATGAACAAGCCGATAAAAATCTGTTTGAGTATTTTGATAAGTTATCTCCAGAGCCTGGTAAACTCGATCACCCCATCGAAATTGAAGGGCGAATGATCAAAACCCGTAAGGTCGCTGATTGTATTGTGATGTTTGATTTCTCTCAGTTGTGTGAAACCGCACGTAGCCAAGTCGATTATATGGAAATAAGCCGTTTATATAACACTGTTATTTTATCGAACGTAAAACAGCTTGGCCAAAATAACGATGATGCCGCCAGACGCTTTATTGCGTTAGTCGATGAGTTTTACGAACGCCACGTCACACTTATTATTTCTGCTGAAAAACCGATTACGGAACTCTACACGCAAGGCAATCTTAACTTTGAGTTCAGACGTTGTATTAGTCGATTGCAAGAAATGCAGTCGTTAGAATACTTAGCAAGAGAGCATTTGGTTTAATGTAGCTGTAAGTTATAAGTCGTAAGTTAGACACAAATCAAAACTGTACTTAACTTAACACAAGTACAGTTTTTAATTTTATCGCTTATCGAACAATTTTCTTGTGGAAAAAACAACCGTCGAGTAGCAATGTGGTAAAAGTGCTGGTATACTCCCGCGTCTGCCACGTTGCGTTCTATTGCCTTCATTAGATTAGCCTCTTTTGAATGGCGCAAAAGTCTTAAACTCGAAGGGGTTGGAGCAAACATTTAGAGCGGTAATTAATAATAATTACCTGTGGTTTTAATTGAAAAACATTGGATTTTTATAAATGAAAACGTTTGTTGCTAAACCAGAAACAGTAAAACGTGACTGGTACGTAGTTGACGCTGAAGGTAAAACTTTAGGTCGCATCGCTACTGAAATCGCTCATCGCCTACGCGGTAAGCACAAAGCTGAGTACACTCCACACGTAGATACTGGTGATTACATCATCGTTATCAACGCGGAGAAAGTTACTGTAACTGGTAACAAGTTCAAAGATAAAGTGTACTATGCTCACTCTGGTTTCCCAGGTGGTCTTAAGTCTACTACTTTTGATAAACTTCAAGCTGCAAAGCCTGAAATGATCATCGAGAAGGCTGTTAAGGGCATGTTGCCACGTGGTCCTTTAGGCCGCGCAATGTACCGTAAACTTAAAGTTTACGCAGGTACTGAGCACAACCATGCTGCACAACAGCCTCAGGTTCTAGACATTTAAGGAGCACTAACATGGCAAATCAATACTACGGTACAGGTCGTCGTAAAAGTTCAAGTGCTCGCGTATTCTTACGCCCAGGCACTGGTAACATCGTAATCAACAATCGCTCTTTAGAAGAGTATTTTGGTCGCGAAACAGCACGCATGGTTGTTCGTCAAGCTTTAGGGCTTGTTGATATGACTGAAAAGTTTGATCTTTACATCACCGTTGCTGGTGGTGGTACTACTGGTCAAGCTGGTGCTATCCGTCACGGTATCACTCGTGCACTTATGGAGTTTGACGAGTCACTACGTCCACAACTTCGTAAAGCAGGTTTCGTTACTCGTGATGCACGTAAAGTTGAGCGTAAGAAAGTGGGTCTTAAGAAAGCGCGTAAGCGTCCACAGTTCTCAAAACGTTAATATTTACGTTATCAAGAATTTCAAAAACCCAGCTTCTGCTGGGTTTTTTGTTTTTGGGGTTATAAAAGTTAGCGAGGGTACGGAGTTTTTCAAGTTAGTTGTCGCCTCAAGTTAAATTTTATGCCGCCCGCATTTCTTCTTTTTTCTCAGGATTCAAATTTACTTCGTTTATCATTGACCAATCTCGTGACTTTCCTGACCAACG
>NZ_JACJFK010000038.1:0-26822 GCF_014164535.1 Pseudoalteromonas sp. SG41-2
GGTTCGTTTTTTTGGCTATCCCATTGTGGCGGTGGAATAATATAATCAGGTATAAAAATATTTACCATTTCACCGAGGGTTTTCTCGCGGTATTTTGGCCTGGCAATCTCAGCTAAAAAGGCGGCGTCACCACTGGCTTTATCTTCAAAAATAGCGATACCGTTAGCTTTACCTAGCGCACCATTACTGCGGGCGCTATTGTTAAGCCCTAGCAATGTTGAGTTGTTATGTCGCCATGTTACTGAGCCACCGGTGCGCACATCAGCGCTCAGCGCATCAATATCATATTGTACGCTGCCTGTTTGTTTGCCTGCTGCGGCGTTAATATAAGGCATTATTTTTCACTCCTTGAAATTTTGACTAGCTGCTCATTAGGTGCATTAAAAATAGCAAATACCTGCTCAAGTGAGCGCGTAAGCGGGTTGCATAAATAGCTTTGTGCTAGTGTAAGTGCCGCTAATGAGTTTGCATTACCTTGATGGCCTATCGTCGTTGCTAACTCTGCACACTCAATGAGCGGCTGGCCTTTTTTGTACAATTTTTGTGTGTAAGCAAACCATTTTTTTTGCCAAGTAAGTGATTGTTCGCCCGCAAATAAATAACGGTCTTGGCTGGTGCAATTGGCCTGCGCTAATTGAGCCGTCATTTGGCCGTCATATAATTGCGCGGTAAGCTTGCCTTGCCGGTGTATTAACAGTGCATATCCACCTTCGCCATATATAACGCCCGGTGGGCCGTTTAATACTTGCACGGTGCAGCGTTTAGCTTGTTCACTCACATATTGATAGCTATTACATGAATCCACAGCGATTACTAAGGTGTCGTTGTTTATGGTGGTTAAGTCACATGTTGGCATCTGTGAATAGGCGGGTATTTGTTCTGCAATACACTCTTGGAGTAGCTCAGCGAGTGTTTCATCGCTTATCAGTGGCTGTTCAATTTCATCAACGGGCAGTAAAAATACAATTTGGCTAATGCGGTTTGTTTGCCTTAACGTGGCTATATCAACTTGCTCAAGTAGGTGCGAGAGCATTAATAAACAGCGCGTGACTCTATCGAGTTGCGCAAGTTCGTCTATTTCAACAAAAATATACGGCGCATCTAAACTAATATCACATCGAATTAATGCTTTACTTGGTTTAGAAAAAAGCATTTTATTAGCCACTGCAGTATACAAGCTGCTTGATGTACAGCCGGCAGCATTAATATGATAAAGACTGTCAAAAGTAAGTTGTTTCATATTAATTTTCTTTACCGCTATTTTGTTCTGAGGCAACGAGTATTTGACTATTTGCGCCTACTTTTTCAAGACTAATATGACCGCGCCAAAGCAGAGAAAAACACTGGGCGTCGGAATCAATTACTAAGGTGTCGCAGCGCATGGTTAGCCGCTCTCGGGCTAGTGTATTTACCACTTCCACAATAGGTTTTTGGTACGGCAGTTCTATACGTTGTTGTTGTCCGTATTGTTGTAATGGATAAAGCCCTGTTAACTGACACGCCCAGCCTTTGCCAAACTCGGCTGCAACTTGCTGATCAATGGGCGCTGTGTTGTATAAATCTTTTGGCTGTGTTGTTTTAAACGGGTAGTCTCCCGCCATAAGTGCTGTTTCGTCTATTTCTGGTAAGCGTTCAACTCGTGGCGACCAATGGCTTGGTATGGCCGAAAAGCTTGCGACCGGTGTGCTGTGGCTAGGTTTTCTAAGTAATGAGTTAGCGTATTCAACACTGGGTAACTGCTGGCCAACCGCGTGCTTATTTTTAAGTTTAAAACCACGGCCGATTGGGTTTTCTAAGAACGTGTTGCTCTCGTTATTTAGCTCTTTGCCACCAAAAGCCTGCATATAATTGAGTGCCACTGGGGTAATAATATCTGGATCTGTAGCGACTGGTCCAAGCAACGAGCGTCGCCAATAACGCGCTCCGGTTACACGTAAACGCTTTTTAAACAAAGGTTGCGAAGGCGAATCAAGGCCCAGCTCAACCTCAATAACGCGCGCGTCTTTTCCTTTTGGCGGATAAGCAGTGCAATTACCATATACTTCAAAGCCATACTTAAAAGCCACCTGCTCGTTTACTTCACAAATCGGTGAGCTATTAGGATCGCCTTGGTAATCATCAGCAATAACAATCTCAGGGCCTGGTTCAATCGCGGTCACGTTGCCTTGTTCATCAAACTCAAAGCTTTGTTTAACCACCACTACTTGACCTTCAGTACTGTCTTCTAACCAGCCGCTAAACGTGCTGGCTTGCCAAGGAGAAAGATTATGAAGCATGAACGTTCTCCACTTTTTCACTTAACAGTAATTGCCACTGCGATGCACTTTGCTGGACATGAAATAAACCACATGCACTTGTTAAATCAAAATGAGGGGCAATAACACGTTGTACTAAAGAGCCTGCTAATTTAGCGAGTTTTTGTGCGCTATTGGCTTTGGTAAAACTAATGCCCATTAAAAGTTGCTCACCTGCTTGCATTGCAAACGCTTGCCTTACGTGCTCGGCATCATCAAGGTTAATGCCGCTTTGCGGTTTTACTGCATTGTTATCACTGACGACTGACATTTTTTCAGCTTTGGCAAGCGGCCTATCTGTTAATGTGAGCCACGCTGCATAAGCACTTGGTTGTGTTACTGCGATGGTCATTAAATCCATTACCAATGGCAGCGCTTGTTTATAAACAAAATGACTTAATACAAACGAGCAGTGCTCTGGATTTGCTTTGCAAAATAATGCACAGGGTTCGTACCAACGCGTGTCATTAAGTAAACCCGCTAAAGCGAGTAATTGTGCTTTTTGCTGTTCATCTGCGGTTTTTGCAAACACTTTAAATAGCTTATCGCTTACATCGTCATGCCCTGCACAATAACTATTTACTAACGCAGCAAAGGCAATCTCAAAATCTTTGTGTAATACCGCTGCGAGTAATTCACTGGTTGTAAGAGGTTGTGAAAATAATAAGGTTTTAACCACATTTTGGGGTTTTTCTTTACCCTCAAGTACACTGGTGCGTAGCGCTTTTAAATCGTTAAGCTGCCAATGCTTTAAATTATGTTGAAGTAATTCACACTGCGCTAATTGCTCACTGCCTCTTAAGCTATGAAAGTAGGCAGTAAAGTCATCAATAGCAGTAATGAATAAATCAGCCGCTATTAAACGATATACTTCACTATGTTCGCTATTTTGCTGTGCAAGTTCACACAAAGCCTGCCATGTTAATTCGCTTACTTGGGTTAAGTTTTGCGCTGAAAAATAATCTGTTGGCGCTTCGCCTGCCAACTCACTTAAGGTATATAAATGATTGAGCATTTGCGTGTCGATCACGCTAAAACGTGCCAACGAAAACGCCCCTTGCTGCAACAGCTTTTGCCGGTGCTTTAACAAGGTGGTGAGGCGCTGATTATGAAGTTTTACTTTATATACAGGTGCGAACATAGTGCTAATTAAGCCTAATTGGCCAGCCAGCCAAGGTAAGGTCTTGCTCGCTGTTTGCTGTAATATCTTGCCCTTCAAGCACGATAGTGCCGTCTGCATATACCTCAACACTACCCTTGGCCGTTTGTAGGCTAACACTTTGCTGGGCTTCAATAACGATATGCCCTTGCGAATTATTAATTTGCGCGGCAGGTGCTTGATCCGCTTGCGCTAAGAGCGCCGTTACAATAAAGCCTTGTGCGCTATGTACAAGTAATACATTAGCCCCTACTTCTGCGATGCTGACATGTGCGCCTTGCGCAATAACTTGATGTTCAACATTATTAATTAATACCGCTTTTACACGGCCAAAACTGTCGACACGACTCACACACGCTAAATGTTGATCGTGATTGAATATACTTTGGATCTGAGCGCTCATAATAAACTCCTTTTCAACTAGTTATTACTAATTGCACTGCCTTTCACGGCGATATTACTGGCCGATAAAGTAATACTTGTCGCATCAATGGTTAAGTTACCACCGGCATCAATTTCAATACTCGCACCGCCTTGACTCAATTGCAGTGATCCTTGACCATCCGCTTTAATGGTAATATTTGCGCCACTACTAATTTCTATATCGCCATTGGGGGCTTGCAGTTCTAAATTGCCGTCAACCGAATATGCGCTAACATCTTGTTCACCTTGTAATTTAAGCTCTTGATCCGCTTTAAGCTCTAAGCTGCCATCGGTTGCTTCAATACGTGTGTTTGAGGTGGCTTTGAGGGTTAAATCTGCCGCCGATGTTACTGTGATATCCCCTTCGCGGGTTTGCATTTGCAAGTTATTCTCTACCCGCGTAGTAAAGTCATTGGCAACCGTAAAGGTGGCGTCGTTTTCAGCAACAAATTGCAGATTTTCTTTCGCTGATATTTTTACATCGCCATCTACAGACTTAAGCGTTGCTTGATGTGCGCCATTGGTGGCATCGAGTAATAGTTGGTTTTTATTATTTTTATTAGCAAGGCTAATTTTTTCTTCGCCTTTTTTATCATCCATTATTAAACTGTGGCCAGCTTTAGTAACGAGCTTATTCTCGGTCGGATTTTGGCTGGTAACTGGGTTAGGTGCATTTTGGTTGTATAACGCACCTAAAATAATGGGTCTGTCTAAATCGCCATTTTCGCCACAAACTAATACCTCAGTACCTTGTGTAAGCGGAAAGTGCATGCCATGACCACTGCCACCATAAGGTTGCATTAAGCGTGTTGGGCGGCTTTGTTGGCCTTCACCATCTTGATTAAATGGCAGTTTTACTACGTAATTACCATCATCATCAATTTCTTGCTCTACTAGTGCGTTAAAAGTTGCAAATACACGTCTTTCTGGAAGTAACTGTGCTTTAAACTGTTGATCCGATGGGACCAAGTACGCCTGATTTTTATAAGTTAAGCCTTTTACGTTAGCGCCATATTCCACACCTGCTTGCTGGCTACCCTTATGATCAACACGCACAACCAAATATTGGCCATTATGATCTGGATGATCATAAATAGTTAAAATCATTCCTGGTCTAAGCGCCCTGCAATCACTGTCGATAATCAATTGCTCTCGTTGACAATCAAACGCTTGCTGACGCGTTTTAGCAAGCGTATTGCCCTCGCCAGAAGTTGCATAGTTATTACCATAATGACTGTCTTCACCAAATCCTGGTTGCGAAGCGCTATTTTGCGCCGATACCTGTAAATTACCTGGTGCGCGGTAGTTATAATCGTTTAACGCAATACTTTGCGGCTGAAGTTGGGCTTGGCGACTAATTGCGAAGATTGTTTCGCTAGTACGTACTTGCCCAGATGGTGGCACATAACTTAAGTTTACTTCATCAAACAGAGCGGCAATATCTTTGCTGCTATTGCATACTTTAAAAGTGCAATCCGCGTCAGTTTGCTCAACAAAACTATAAACAAAGCCATGTTTACGCATTAAACGCGTAACAAATTCATAATCAGTTTCGTTATATTGCACTGTCATATCGAGGCTAGGGCCGCTGGCTTGCATGCTAAATTTTTGCATTGGGAAGCCCGCTTTATTAAACACACTTTTAATAATGGCAGCGGGATCCATCGCTGTAAAAACACGATTGGAATGTTGATGCTTAAGTAAAGTTAAATAAGAACTCAACACTAACGTGTAATGATAACCTTGGTGACTTTTACCATGGGCTACAAAACGACTTAGTAAACCTGAGATAGTCCGATCTGTCATAGACCACACCAAACTCAAACTGGCATCTTTACCTAGCAACGTTTGCGCAGTTAAATGTTCCTGACTCAATACTTGAATATTAAATTCATAGTCTTCACATAAGCTATCATTAATTGATGTGAAGTCAGTTACCTGCACCATGCCATCAGGTAAGCCTTGTATACTTACGCTAAAATGACTGGTATTCGCTTTATGTTCACTAAAGATGTCCATGAGTCCCATTTTCAATCCTTTTTTATCTATTAAATTAGGCGTTATCGGCAAATATTGCGGTGATTTCGTCTTGCTCATCAACCGTTAACGTTAAAATATCTGGCATATCTTCTTGCGCCATATATTCCAAAATAGATTTAGCAATTCCCGGTAAAATTTGTCTTTCAATGACTGCATTTACCATCCGAGCACCGCTGTCTGAAAGCTGGCATTGCTGAGTTAACTTACTCAATA
This sequence comes from Pseudoalteromonas sp. SG41-2, assembly GCF_014164535.1. NCBI lineage: Bacteria > Pseudomonadati > Pseudomonadota > Gammaproteobacteria > Alteromonadales > Pseudoalteromonadaceae > Pseudoalteromonas > Pseudoalteromonas sp. SG41-2. The sequence continues at coordinate 6,130 of NZ_JACJFK010000038.1, forward strand.
CACTTGCATCAACACGCAGTTGCATTTTATGATTTGTAGCAAGACGCTTAGCAATCGCTTCTAGTTTTAAACTAACAATTGCTTGCAGTGCATCTTGATCAAGCGCTAAATAAGGCACTACTTGCATGCGTGCAAGTAAAGCTGGTGCGAAGAATTGTAGTAACTGTGGCTTAATTAATTCACTTAACGCACCAATTGACGGCACTTGCCATGGGCTACCATCTTCATTAATCGGTGCATCCGTTGGATTGAGTGCGTCATTAATGGCTTGCTGCTGCTCAGTCGGTTGTTCTACATCATCGTCTTGCTCTGGACTCAAATCGATCACTGTTGGTGGTGTGCATGCATCAATTAGCTCTGCTGAACCTAAGTTAGACGTCATGATGATCACGGTGTTTTTGAAGTCAATTTCACGGCCTTCACCATCACGCATATTGCCGCGTTCAAATACTTGATAAAACATGTTAAGCACATCTTTATGCGCTTTTTCTACTTCATCAAGCAAAATTACTGAGTATGGGCGCTGTCTTACCGCTTCAGTTAATACACCGCCTTCACCGTAACCTACATAACCAGGAGGTGAACCTTTAAGCTGCGATACTGTATGCGACTCTTGATATTCACTCATATTGATAGTGGTTAAGAACTTCTCGCCACCAAACAATTGCTTAGCTAAACAGCGGGCTGTTTCAGTTTTACCAACACCGGAGGGTCCGGCAAGTAAAAAGACCCCTAACGGTCCTTGTTCATTACTGATCCCCGCTTTGCTGACACGTAATGCTTGCGCAATTTTTGCCATACCCGCTTGCTGCCCGATCACTTCTTGACCAATTGCCGATTCTAAATTAATGAGGTTACTGATCTGATCTTTAACCATGGCACCAACAGGTACACCGGTCCACTGAGAAATTATTTGTGCCACTGCATCAGCATCTACTTCGCTAAATAAGCCATTATCTTGACTGTTTTGCTCTTTTAAAGTTTGGCGCAAGCTAAGTAGTGCAGCACTGTCTTGTTCGCTTGCATTGGTTGCTTGTTTAAATTCGTTGATCTGGCTTAAAGTGGCAATTTGTGACTCACGAGCACTGGTTAATGCAGCAAGTTTATCTTGTGCAGTATTTAACTCTTGCTGTAAGTACAATAACTTATCCATATCGACAGCTAAACCTTGCTCGCTTTCACTGGCAATACTGGCAATCCGAGTTTGTAAATAATTTATATGCTCTCGCTCAGATTCAATTGCCGCAGGATCAGTTGCAAACGACATTCTGACGCGAGCTGCTGCTGTATCAAGTACGTCAATTGCTTTATCTGGTAACTGACGACCTGTGATATAACGAGCTGACAATACAACAGCCGCTTCAATGGCATCATCGGTAATTTGGATATTATGATGTTGCTGATATTTATCTTTTAAACCCGCTAGCATAAGTTGCGCAGCTTGCTCCGTTGGCTCATCGACTTTGATCAGTTGAAAACGACGCTCTAATGCGGCATCACGCTCAAAGTACTTTTTATACTCACTCCAGGTGGTTGCTGCCACTGTGCGTAATTCACCTCTGGCAAGAGCGGGTTTTAATAAATTAGCCGCATCGCTCATACCGGCATCGCCACCCGCACCAATTAAGGTGTGTGCTTCATCAATAAACATAATGATCGGCGTGGTTGAGTTTTTAACTTCGTCAATTACTGTTTTTAAACGGCGCTCAAACTCGCCTTTAACACCTGCGCCAGCTTGTAATAAGCCCATGTCTAAGACTAATAAACGCACACCTTTTAATTCATCAGGTACTTGACCATCAATAATACGCTGTGCAAAACCTTCTACTACGGCGGTTTTACCGACCCCCGGATCACCCACTAAAATCGGGTTGTTTTTACGACGACGACATAACACATCCACCATCATGCGTATCTCGTCGTTTCGCCCGAGTACAGGATCAATTTTTCCTTGCTTAGCTTTTTCGGTTAAATCTTCACAATATTCATCAAGCGCGCCGCCACCTTCACTTTGGCCATTATTTTGCGTTTGCTGAGCTGTTTTTGCCTGTGGGTTTAAACGCTCGCTTGAGTTTTGACAAATTTTATCGAGGTTTTCGGCTAAAAAGCGTGAGTCAATTTTATCTAGCAACGCTGGTAATTGAAGCACAGGGCTATAAGGTAATAGCTCCGTGAGTGCATCAAGCAATGCAGCACCGTTGATCCAATCACTTTTATGCTGCACATTAGCGCTCAACCATGCGCGTTCTAACCATTCATATAAACGACGAGAAAACACCGGCTTACTTTGGTTACCCGCAGGTTGGCGATTTAAAAAGTCAAGCAACTCATGCCATACCGCATCTTGATTAATATTAAAAAAGTGAAATATTTGTTCTAAATCGCCACTACTGCCCTCTTCCATCAACTTAATTAGTAAGTGTTCAGGCAGCACTTCAAAATGACTACGACTGCTAGCAAACCCTGCAGCAGACTCAAGCGCGGTCGCGGTATGGCCATTTAGCTTGTCGATAAGTTGTTTAATGCCTTTTGCATCCATTGTTTTGTCCTTAAATCTGGTTTCTTACTAATGTTGATATTGAAGATGGGTATAGCTGTGTACGGTTGTGTTTGCCGCAGCACTACCTAAATAACTGTTGTGTCCAAGTATTAACGGTGACACACCGATTGCCTGTTGCTCTACAGCTTCGTTAGCCACTTTGATTTGGCATAACCACTGCACATTATTTGGTAAGTGAGTGCTTAATAACGCCGCCATTTTTTTACCTTGCTCATGCAAAGGGTTCAAACTAATGGCAGTTTCACTGTCTACAGGGCCGATGGCAATTGTTAAAATACTGCCACTTACTAATACTTTGCTACCTAATACCGCAGAACCACCGAGTACCATCTGGGCATCATCACCAAATGTACTTGGGGCATCAATTGTTTGCCAATTAGCGCGGGTATCGTCAACGTGCAGCTCTTTCACTGCAAGTGTATGTTTAAGTAGTTGAGTTAAGCCTGCTGCACTGGTTTGTTTTAAGCTAGCAATGCCGCATTGTACTTTTTGATCTGTTTTTGTAGATAAAATGGCTTCTATTAAATGATCAAATTGATCTGCACCACGTCCTGCAACATTGATTTGTGACTTTTTCCACGCCTGAAAAAGTTGGCAATATAAAATATGATTAAACATATCTAAAAATTGCCGAACCCTGTCACCACTTTCGTCATCACTTGCTGCTTGCTCTAACAGGTAATGTGGCATCGGCGCATCAACACCATACAAACCCAAGAATGACGTTGATAAACTGAGTCGCCCGCGTCCTTGGTTATCTAAGCTACACGCACGTACATCGGTTGCTGGAAAGCCAAGCTCTTTATAGGGCTTAAACATCACCCGCTCACTAATGCCTTTGTCAAGTTCGTGAGGCGTTGCCCAATGCTTTTCAATTAAGCTCATCGCTTTAAATAAATTAAACTGCCAAGGCTTAGCAATTAATTGCTCAATCGGTTTGGGCAATTTAGCCCAAACGGGATGCTTTATGGCTGGTTCATGCACACTCATAATTGATAACTCTTGCCCGGCTCAATATCCCAACACCAGGTTTTATAGCTAGGAATAGCATTAACGCGAGTCTGCACACTTTCATTAATTGGTGCGTACATTAAAAAGAATTGGTGCAACATATTACAAAAATGATAAAGATCGGCATCGCACACAAACTTACTCTCATCGATATCAATTAATACATCTACGCCTTTAATAAAAATTCCACGCTTTATTTGGCTGATCGGAGTAGCCGTTATTTTTTGAATGCTCTCAATACGCAAGCGATTCTCAGCTTTTTGCGACCAATCAAATAGCACTAATAAACGTTTAAGCTCGGTTACTTGAGTTATTTGGGAAAACTTAACATTAAGTAAGCTGATCAGCTGCCAATGTTTTGGTTGATCTGGGCACGGTAAATAATTAGTAGGCCTAATAACATTCTCAACCTCGGCAATACTTGGCATATCGCGCCCGCCAATATTTAAATCACCTTCTTGCAGTAGTTGCCGAGGCCAGCCTGCATTAAAAGCAGTTAAATCAACAGATAGTGTTTCTTTTTCATCATTTAGATTGAAAGGCAACTGTAAGTAATGAGTTGGCGCAGCTGCACCCACATCTTTAGTTAATACGGTAAATAGCTTTTTCTCATCTTCAAATACACTTTGATAACGAGGTGTATAATCATAGGTTTTACCACTGAGCGAGTTGCGCCCCATTACCGAATCGACGGTGTAACTGAAAATATGATCGGTACGATTTTGATCTGCGGTGATCATATAGTCGGTACGATTGGGTTCGATTCTGATTGGCTCTGCCGCTTGGGAAAATAAATTAATTGCAGGCACGCAGTTTATCAGTAGGTTTTCACGGGATAATTGGTGTCCGGGTGGTAATTTACTTGAGCCACGAAAAACTATTTCAAAGCGGTCTATATGATCTGCAAACTCAACGTCTTGCAAACCTGTAAAAGTTAAAAAGTAAAAACGATCTTTGGCATTAAAGTAATCTAATAATAATGCATAGCCTGGATGGCTTTGCTCAGCACTCGGTAAAAGAGCCCCATCAATATTTAAATAACTGGCACTGCAACCTTTTACTTTAAGCTTTTTATTATGCTCAAAATGCGCAGGGCCAAAATCAAGTTCAGCATGTTTCTCTGCCGTTTGCAGCAGCTTAAATAAAGAGCTACATAACGGGGTATCGCCGCGTAAATAAAACTGCAAGTTTGATAAGTCATAATTTTTACGCTCACCTTGGCATACAAAACGTAAACCAATGCGCAGCTCTGCACCTAAATGTGATTCTTGATAGCGCACATGCTCAACATCGAATGGTGCTACTGTTAGATTATGCGTGGTGGTAAAAGTAATATTTTTATGATCAACAACAGCGGTATCTGCTTTTAATGTGAGACCCTTTTCAATCATATGGGTCTTCTGCATTGCCAGCTTAGGGCTAAATTTCACTACCGTACTCGAAGGGTAATAACTAAGCAGAATAGGACATAATTGACGCAGCACTTGCTCTGACACTTCTGGTACTGATTCATCCAAGCGTTTTTGTGTGTGCGCAGTTAAATACGCCATACCTTCGAGTAAACGCTCGATATGCGGGTCGCGATCTTTTAAGGCATCAATATTTAACATGCCCGCATGCTCAGGATAATGTTGTGCAAACTGTTTACCGGCCTGCGTTAATAAACGCATTTGAGCATCAAAATATTGCTGCATTAAAATATCCTTTTCATTGAAATATTAATCACCATTTTTAGCGTGCTGCATTACATCAGCCTTACCGCCTGATTCAAACCGCGTGTTTAACTTAATACATTGGCCACTGGTTAGAAATGCTTGAATATCCAGTCGGATCACGCAATTTTCTTCACGTATTTCCATTGGAATAACATTGGCATAACGCACTCTTGGCTCATATTTCTCAATCAATTTTTTAACCTCAAACGCCAAAGTATGTTGCGAATAAGGCAAACCTTCGTAAATATCTTCAACATCGGGCAAACCATAATCAGCCAAATGCTTTAACACCCCACGGCGAGCATTAAGCAGCTCATTAAGATGGTTACAGACACTATTTTGCTCATCAGTCTGAAAACCTTGATGTCCATTACGAATGACAGGTTGAGTTAAAAAATCGAATAACGCCATGAACTTACCTCTGATAAAAGGATATGCTTGCGCATATCCTTTAAAAATTCCGACTTATCGACCTTCAGTCCAAGAGTCAGAGAACTCGATGTTGCCATCAAGGTATGTCCAAGTAATGCGCTTATAACGTAAACATACTGTTTCAAGGTGCGGATAACGCTCCTTGTCTAAGTCTTTTACGTTGTGCATTGTTGGTGAGATTGACGTAATTTTTACATCTTCCAACTTGTGGCAGAAATACTCACGCTCAGTCCCTGTGTCATCGATACGGTACCATTTAAGCTCAAGTTGCTTAAGTGTTTGACCGTTCGAGCACGCTTTATACAGATACGGTGTAGCTGCATCTACCGCTTTAGTAATTACAAACGGTTCATGCTTACGTGTACCTGTAAGTTCACCCGTGTCGTTATCTGTAGGAATGCGAAGTTCATGATCAAAGTGTAGGATCTCAATTGAACCTTCACGCTCTGCAACAGTTACAGAACCTTTGATGTCATTACCTTGGTCATCCTTTAACCACATATACGCTGGAATTGCCATTTCATTATTCTCCTTTTAGAATGAAGTGTTTCCTGTTAGTTGGCATTGGCATAAACAACCATGTTTATGCCCCCCAAAAAGCCCTCTGCTTCATGCCACTGGGGAACATGTCCCAAGTTGGATGCAACCAACTTGGGGCAATTTTTTACAAAGACGGATTATCTAACTCTAGTATTAGCGACATCGCGTCAAATGGAGTTTGCAAAACAGCTAACTTTTCGAAATGTTGCTGTACACTTTTAGGTAATTGCTTAAACTTATACTCTGCGTCTAATTCAGATACCCAAGTACTTGAAACAAAACTATCAATATCGTTCTTCACCTTGCTCGGCGTAACTGCTTTGTAAAAATAAGCTGCTTTTAAATAGCTTTCGTACTGAATTTTCATACAAGCACTCAGCGCAGAATAATGCATATAATCAATAGCAGTCTTTGTCATTTCTAAGCTAATACCATCGATTTGTAATTCAGTGCTGCTTATTTTCTTCGCATTTGAAAAACATTTATCCATCTGCTTTTCAAATGCGATTGTTGCTACCTGTAGCTTTTGCTTTGCAAAAAACACTTTATTATCACTGGCTATTGCGTTGGCTATACAAGCCAAAAGCAAACTGAGTAAACAGACCATTTTAATCATTTTTACAACCATTTATCATCGCCTTCCAAAATTATCGCTCTTTATATGAACTACTATTTCTATACGCACTATATGAAATTTTTTGTAATTCATATCTTTTAATTTTTGACACCGAGGATAACGATTCAGCCATCAGGGCAAAATCTGTATTAGATATATTAAATTGTGCAACCAAGGCCCCATTACCTACAAAAATTGCAGCTAGACTACCGAAGCTCAGCGCTTTTGTAAGTTGATCAGTATGTTTAGTGAGCTCTCTAGCTTTATCTAAATACTCTAGATTTTTTTAGAAAACTCCAATCCACTAATATTTGGACACTTCATTTGTAAACTCCTTTTAATGCCCCAAGTTGGATGCAACCAACTTGGGGCAATTTTTTCCATCTACATTTTTACACCAACCAGCTACTCACCAAATTGACGTATTTACACTTTAAAAGCCTGCGTTAAATGCGTTTCATCGGCGGCTTGGCAGTTCATTTTTCGCCAGGCATCTGCCCTACTAATGCCAAACGCACATCAATACCTTCCACTTGGAAATGCGGCACTATGTAAGTACTAACGCGGTAATAACCAGGGTTACCCGGAATTTCAGCAACAGTCACTTTGGCATCTTTTAATGGGTGCGTTGCAATTAACGACTCATCTGGGTTGTTCATTTTCGTAACTAACGCACCTAACCAATCATTAAGCTGCTGCTCTAATTCGTGGCGTGGTTTGCTAGAACCTATGTTTTCACGTTGTAACACTTTTAAGTAATGCGCAATGCGCGATACTAAGAAGATATACGGTAAACGCGAGTTAATACGTGCGTTTGAGGTTGCTTCTGGCGTTTCAAGCACTTGTGGCTTTTGCGCACTATTAGCTGAGAAGAAACACGCAAAGTCTGAATTTTTATAATAACTAAGTGGAATAAACCCTTGGTTAGCAAATTCAAGCTCTTTAGTCTCTGAGATCAATACTTCTGTTGGGATCTTAGTTTCTGAGCCTTTACCTGCTTCGAATGAATGAAGTGGTAAATTCTCAACTTTACCGCCCGACTGTGGGCCACGAATGTTAACTGCCCAACCATTATCATGGAAACTGCGAATAATATTGGCGGCAAAAGCAAACGTTGCGTTACCCCATAAATAGCGCTCATGGTGTTCACTGTTTACATCTTCTTGGTAGTTAAAGTTACGCAGTGGATTAGTTTCACCATACGGTAAGCGCAATAAGAAACGTGGGAACGCTAGGCCGATATAGCGTGAATCTTCTGATTCACGGAAGTTTTTCCAACGTAAAAATTCAGCACGCTCCATGTACGAACCAATATCTTGAATTTTAGATACTTCATCAAGTGAGTCTTTCAAGAAAAACTTAGGTCCTACGCTGCCCATAAATGGGCAGTGCGCCGCAGCTGATACGCGTGAAATTTCTTGTAGTAATGAAACATCTGGCGCTGAACAATCAAACTCAAAGTTCGATACCATAGTCGATACCGGTTCGCCACCTGGGGTGTCGTAATCTGAGGTATAAACATGCTTGTACAATGCTGATTGCGTGGTATCAGGCGCTTCTTCAAAGTCATCACGCAGGGTTTCTTTATCAACGTCGAGCATTTCGATTTTGATGTTGGCATTGTTTGGCGTGCGATTAATTAAATAACGTAATGAACGCCAAGCTGATTCCATTTTTTGGAAGTTTGGATTATGTAAAATCTGGTCTAACTGCTGTGAGATAATCGTATCAACTTTCGCAATATAGTCATCTAACAACAACTTATCGATACGCGTAACTTCTTGGCCGCTGCTGCCAGCCATATCTAAAAATACATTGATTGCCGCTGTTAAACGCTCATTCGCACGGGTTTCAGCAAGGTTGCTGGCATCACGAAAAGTGTCTAATTTGATCTCATCTGCAACTGGGGCAATATCGACCAAGTTACAAAGGCTTTCGTAGGTTGATACCGGAGCTTGCTCAATTGAATGAGCTGCAACGTTTAATTGTTCTTGCATTGACATGGTAACGTCCTTATTCAGTAACTGGGTGTTTTTCGTCTTCAGAAGCAAGCGGGGCAATTTCATCCAGCTTAGCTTTTAACTCATCAAGTTCTGGCTGGTTTTGTAATACCCGCTCTAGTTCTTTACGTAATGATGAGTTATCCAAAAGATTCGATTTCAAGTCACGCAGTAAGTTACGCATTGCCATCATTTTATTTAACTCAGGTACCTGTGAAGCAACTGATTCTGGATCAAACGATTTAAACGAATCAAACTGTAAATTCACGTTGATCTCGCCATCGCCTTTGATCTTATTAGCAACTTGAAAGTTTGCCTTTGGTGCCATATCTTTTAACACTTGCTCAATATTATTTTTATTGATTGTTACGCGTTCACGCTCAGCAAGGTCTTGGGTATTTAAACCATTAGAGTAATCACCAATTACCAGCATTTTTAGTGGCAATTCGCTTTTTTGCGATGCGCCATCCGTATCAAGCTCTAAAGAGATATTGATCCGAGCTCTTGGGATCTCTTTTTGAAATGTATCTGTCATGTTTCTTCCTTTGCAGTTTGTATCAATTCCAATTAACCTCGACCCATTAGTCAGGCTCTTGTAACTAAATCCAAGCTATTGCTTGAGCCGGATTGGTTACCATCATTCGCTGACTAATTTGCTTAGCAGCTAAACTCATTTCATCACTTTCTGCCAACGACAGATTGGCGTAACATTGTTTGGCAAAACGCCATACTTCCATGCAAAAATGTTGTTGCCACTTCGCTAATTGAAAAGTTTCAATTTGCTCAAGTAATTCGGTTAAAATTGCCAAAGCGTGTTCATAATGCTCCGCTTTAAGTAACAACTTGGCTTTTAATAATTGGCTTTGTGATTGGTCAAACCCGGTAGGGGTACTTAATTGCTCAACCTTGCTAAGCGCAGCACTGAGTTGTCCTTGCACTACTTCATCAGCCAATAAGCTATAATGTTCATCAAAAATATTGCCTTGCGAATTATTGCTTGCTGGTGTTTGTGCATTGCTAATTTCAAGTAACGTTTCTTTATTGGCTGGGCTGCATAACCCTGTGCCATCGTCGTACTGTAAATGAGTTAAAAGCGGAAACTGACTAGTTAAATTAATCAATTGCTGCTCAAGCCAGTAACTTAGCTTGCCTTTATTTAATTGTTTTAACGCACTTAATACCAACATTTGTAAGTTGAGATTAAATTGCATCGCACCTTCCATAAATAAGCCTTCAGCAAGCATGAGTGCCTGCTCTGGTTGTTCACTGGCAAGTGCATTTTCAATCGGTGCAAAAGCCGCAGCTCTTGGTGCTGGTAAGCGTGTTTTACCATTTTCATTAGCCGGTATTTTCAGCCCAGACCAACGTGCAGCACGTGATAATTTAATCACCCGCTCGATGTTATTTTGTTCTTTATCAAAATTCAGTAATTCACGAATAGCTGATAAATAAGCCGTGTCACTGCTGAGATCACCAACCGTAATACTTGCAACTTGACTTACAGAGCTGTGCACTGATGATGTTGAATTTGTTGCCGGTGTACCGTCGCTTGGTGCTTGTTCAGTATCGTCTTTACTAACAACTGACGGCTCGACTGCCTTTACAACTGGGTTGCGTTTCATTTGCTCGTCAGTCCACTCGTTTAAAGTAGATAAAGGACCTGATTCACTATCTAATAATGGTACTGAGTGTTGGTTGTAATCGGTTAATACCGCATCTAGTTCGGCCCATTGTTCTGCGGTTGCCGAATGACTTTGCGAAATCCCTTTTAGACGTTCTTGTTGCTGTAAAAACCAGGTATTTACAGCACTGCGCATGCGCTCTTTAAGTGGGTGTACGTCGTTGCTAAAATCAGCCAATATCTTATTAAACAATTTGATTGAACTAATTAACCCCTGCACCCCAAATTCACTGGTTGCAGCTAAGCATAAGTAACTAACAATACGTAAATCTTTACTCTTATTCTGTAATAAGTCAGTTGCTTGAATAAACATCACTTTAAAATCAACCTCACCAACACCCGATGAAGATGCTTTGAGACTTTTAAATGTTTCTTCGTATTTTAAATCTTCGCCACACGGCAAACCTTGCAATGGTGCAGCAAGTTCATCCAGCCATAGTTGCCAGCTATTGTGAGTATGTGGTTGCTTTAAACTCATGCTTTACACCATCGTCTTAGTGCATCGTATACACTTACGTTATCCATATCGGCAAAATTAATACTGTAGTCACTTGGCACTTTGCTCAATGGTAAATTCGTCAAATCAATAATTTGTGTTGATTTGTCTTCATTTAACCAAATCGAGCTAAAATAGGATGCCGATACAGGACGACAAAACACCGTTAAACTAGGCGCATGATCTTCACATCCTAGTTGATAAAAGAACCACGGTTGCCAGTTGTGATCAGCAACCACAGATGCTATTAAATGCAGCCAAAACCCAGCGACCAAGGCGCTCTCATGACTAAACTGTGGCATTGGTAAACGAATACCAAATTGACTGCGTAGACAGCCTCTATTTGCAATCGACTTCAATACTGCAGATAGTTCTTCAATTAATACAGCACGCTTATGCACATCATTCATCTGGAGATGCTGCCACAGCACACTCATCGGTATCATGCGCAGTTTATCTAGCTCTTGATTTAAATTTGGTTGTTGCTTCAACGCATCAGCAACCTTGTTATAAGCATGAGCTTGTTCCGCCATCGCATCAATTGATGGCGCTTCTTTAATGCGATCATTCACACCAATTAAGTGCTCAATCACATGACTAGCATATAAAAACAAAAATGCTGGATGGCGTTTATAAGTTTCTAATCCGCTATGTATAAAAGAGCTAAAAGGGTAAAAACGGCCACTACTATCTTTACTTGGTTGTAAAATACCAAGCAAACTACTGTCTTCACTGTTCCCAGATACAAAAAACAACGATTTAACACCATTAAGTACAGCAACATTATTCGCCTTTCGACCACGATTAAGGTGAGCAAATCCTTCTTGTAACCAATGATCAAATGCCACTGATTCACGCGATGAAATATTTAACTTCACAAAATCAGGTCGTACTGGTGTTTTCCCCATATAACCGTAAGAAAACTGTTTTACTAGTAACGGCGATTTCTTTTTAGAAAATAAATTAAACATATCCGCCCCTACTGTACCGAATTATTATTCGACTGCGCATATTGCGGCGATTTCGAAAACAACGAGTTCGGTAAAGCAAACGAAGTCAGCATATATTTTGAGAAAATACCGCTATTACGCCCTGATTTTAAGGAAAACTGTACTGTTAATTGCTGTTCTGACTTATCGGTTAGTTCCCATGTAGCTAAGAACTCAGTGCCTTTTATCCATTTTACATTAGCATTATTAAGCACTTTAAGTAGCGCCCACGGACCATCTTGCTCAATCGAAATTCGATTGCCTTTATTATCTAAACCATAAAGAATCGCTTTTTCTGCAGCACCACGACCAGGCCAAGAAAAGTTACGCCACTCCTCCGGCTCATTACGATAGCGATAACCTTGCTCTGAAAAGCCTAAATAAGTTTCACGAATGCCTCTTTGTGGTACTGGCATCATCTGAAAATTAAAGCCCGCAGAATCTGCGCCACTAGTAAATAGTGAACGTGTTACTTTATTTGCTTTTGTTAAACCATCGAGTAATTCTTTACTAAAGCCAATACCAACACCATTCCACTGTTTTTCTTCCCATACGCCACGACGTACTTTCATAAAAGGTTTCAGTTGAGTGTTAGTAAAGTTCCATAATATGCCCGACTCAGTGTTTAAAAACTCCGACACATCAGCAATCGCGGCATCAGGTCCATTTAGGTTAAATGGGTACTTTCCTGCGATGCTGTTGCTGTACATTGTATAAACTTGGTTTTCCCACTCTTCATTTAACTGGCTTCGTGCTTTGGCCATAATTGTGGCTATACCCGCTTGTAAAGGCGCTTTGAAAAGAGTATCCAACGTTTCTTTTGTTTGTGGGTCTAAAGCACGTGTTTGGCTTTCAATGATGATCCATGAAGACTGCAAAGCATTGGTTTGATTATTACCTGAGAGTAAATCTTGGACAAAAATCATAGCTTGGCCATCATCTTCATTACTCGCCGCCATCGCTTTTATGTCTGAGTGGATGCTGCTTAATGAACTAATGTACTGGCCCATGTAATCAGAACTGCGCTTATTATCATCGTTTTGTGTAAAACGGCGTAAATCAGCAAAGCGAGATTCCAGCTCTGGCGCTCTAACCGTACTCATTTGTGAAAAATCAGGGCTGTTCATAGCTTGTTTAGCTAGCTTTCCTTTTGCTGCTTTTTTCTGCGCAACGTCGGCAGCACCGGCAACTAAGGTCGCAATTTTGTCATTATTCGCGGTAACGGCTGAAGGTTCGTCAGCAACCATTATGTTATTGTTCACCAGCATCATTAAATCTATCAATGGGCCATCGTTTGATGAAAGGCGAGCAAAATCAATACTTGCATCGTTTAAGTCTCTAAACGCTGGGACTTGAATACTATTTAAGAATTCGAACCAAGTATTACCGTAATCCTTAAAGTAATAAGCACGCATTGCTTTGGCTAACGACTCAGCTTGTGCTTCATCTACAGCATTTTGCCCTTCGTCATTACTGGTGCCCATAACCCAATCGCCTGAGAACACTAAACGTGAAATACGTTTAATTTCAGGATATACATATTCTTGCCAACCAGCATTGGTATATACATAAGGAATTGCATAGCTACTTTTTAATACATCACGGTTATTAGCCGACATAAACTGATTAAGCTGTAATGCTTTTTTGCGCTCAGCAAAGCTTGTTATCACTTGCTTATACAGAGGCTCAGCTTCAGGTTGAGTATTTAAACTTTCGCGCGCAGTATAAATTGCGGTTTCATTTGCTTGCCAAAAATTAATCTTCCCAGGATGCTCTAGATCAGTACCTAAATTAGCTAAGTACACATCTAACAACGCAGTTAATTGACTATAAATGGGTGTATCTTGTTGCGCTGTTAAATCAATATTAAAGTGATTACTAATAAAACTAAGTAGCTGCTGTTTAGCAAATTCATCATTTTTATGTTCGGGGTGTGTGCTTAGCATTAAATGTAATTTAAGTGCTTCGTAATAAGGTTGTCGAATACCTACGCGTGACTCCGGATCATCAGAGTTCCAACGACTTTCATACTGTTTTAATTGTGCTAACACCTGTTTTTCAGCAGGAAGTGTGATCAATTGGTTTAACTGGTTAAATAATACATTCGCGACACTTTGAGTTGTTTCGTCACCTTCGTAAATACCAAAAATAAAATACCAAGGTAAGCTTTTTTCATAACTTACAAGCTCCTGATAATGCTCAAATAATGCAAGTGTTGCAGCTAGCTTTTGATCCGCCTTCGCCTTATTTACATTAACTTCAACCACCGCTTTCACGCGTGCTTCGCCTTGGTTAAGCAATAACTGATTACTGGTGTATGAGGTAATCAATAACGCTGTAATCGCCGCTATTGAGGCAAGCCCCGTGGTTACAGTTAAACCTTTTAACCAACGCCCAACTAGGCGCTTTTTACGATTACCCCGAGTTAAATCTTGTAGTTTAAAAACAACATCATTAAAAACGCGATTAATAAAATAGCTTTGGGTGATTGTTTCTTGTTTTTGTTCAACCACAACCGCGCCAAATTGATCGCGTACACCGTTGGTGATTCGCTCAATTGGTGTGCCCTCTTGTGTACCTGAGGTAAAATACACGCCTGCAAACCAAGGAACTTCTTGGTACGGATTAGCTTTAAATAGCAAGTTTACAAATTCGGTTAGTTTTGTTGAGGCCGATTTAAACTGATTAGGAAAATCAAGGATCAACTGTTTACGATGCTCATTTCGTTCACGGGCCACTTTACTTAAACGTTGCTGGCACAAACGTTCGTATAATTCATCCATTCTGAGCTCGAACATTTCAGCCGGATCGGTTTTTTGGTCTTCACTAATATCAAGTAAATATGCGCCCCACACTTGCTCGCGCTCTTTTTCAGATAAGTCATTAAAAAAAGGTTCAAAGCCACTAATTAAATCGGTTTTTGTGAAAGTGATATAAACAGGGAAAATAACACCTAGTTGCGTGATCAACTCTTCAATACGTTCACGGACTAACTTTACATGCTGGCGAATTTCTTCACTGTCAGAGGTTAAAACATCAGCCACACTAATTGCGACCATTACGCCATTGATAGGTAATTTTGGGCGGTACTTTTTCAGTAAATTTAAAAATGATAACCACTCTTTGTTTTCTGATTGCTCAGTTGTGTAACGTCCTGCGGTGTCAATTAAGATCGCTTGATCTGAAAACCACCAATCACAGTTACGTGTGCCACCAAAACCTTGAATATGCAGTTCGCTAGAGTTTGAATACGGAAAATGTAATCCAGAGTTAGCAAATAAAGTACTTTTACCGGTCGCTGATGGACCAATGATCATATACCAAGGTAGTGCATAAAGAGCCGTATTACCACGATAGCCAGCGCCTAAGTGCGATGCTTTTAATGAGCCTAACGCTTCTTGCATTTTTTCTTTTATTTCATCAAGCTCAGCACTTGAGCCCGCATTGTGATTTGCAAGTTCAGAAGCTAACTTATCGCCAGAACGCTTAGTCCATAACCAACGAGTAAAAATAAATAAAATGAATACCGCCGTAACTGCTCCCATAGCAATCAGCTTTTTATCAGTCGTGTCTAAGCCCACCATGCGCCCAGCAAACCAAACAATGCTCAGCACTGCAATTAGACCGATCAACTGTCCTGTGGCGCGAGATGACACTAAGCCCAGTAAAAAATGCACTAGGCCACTTTTATTTACTCTTCCTTGCATGGTATTGCCTTATCGTGTCTCGTTGGTTTTATTCAATTGAGTGAGTACTTCCACCTGATTACTTATGGTTTGCGTACTCTGTGTAGCCTGCTTGTTGATCACAAAATGAAAGCCTGCAAATAGGGAAGCGATTGAGCCTAAACAAATCGACAGAATAACCCAATAAGGGACATTACGACCGACTTTCATAGCAAACCCTTCAGCAGGTACGCCATTATCAGAAAGCAGTGCATTAGGCGTGCCTTTGACATCTTCAATTTGTGCACGAATGTCAACTATCAAAGCTTTAAGCTGTTCTATTCCTTTAACTTTATAGATACCTTCAAAACCCAATTGCAAACAAATATAGTACACTTCTAACGCCGCAAATTTATTTTCACCGCCAGTACGCAAAGTCGCTAAACGCTCAAAAAACTCTTCACCTGCACGGTTATTGCCAAAAAACTCTAACTGCAGCGGTCGTGACATCCAGTCCATACGAAAATGCGCTCCGGAGCTCATTACAAACTCATCACACATTGCAGTAAGAGCAAATTTTACTTCTTGCATCACACTAGTCGTCACTTGTTGGGCATAACAATTACGCTCAAACTCATCAAAACTATTTAATAACTGATCACGAAAATCGTTCAGCTCAAGATCGGTTGATTGCTTGAGCTTTAATGGCGATAACGCATTTATAACCGGTGATATACAGGCGATTAAATCTTGTTGTTGTGATTGTTGTTGCATCATTTCACCTAACTTAATTGCGTGCGACAGTAACTATTTCGATTTGCGCAGCTTGCAAACCAAATGGAATAAATAAACTTAACGACTGCTCTTCGATTATTTGCTGCCAAATGTAACCATGTGATTCAAGACGGAAATATTCATATCCACTCTTTATTGCTAATTTATTTGGCGGCCGTTGGCAGTGAGTTAGCTGAACACCTGCAAGGGCTGATGAAATCATAATATCGAGTTTTTCAGTTGCGCCAACTTTAACTTGGTCGCTAAATGTTTCAATCCACTTGGTATCCTCAGCTTCAAAATAAACCGCTAGATAAAAGTCGTTATGCTCAAAAATTGCTGAGTCAATAGTCGCAACCTGATGAATAGCATTGGAAACTTTTTCAAGTTTAAGGCCAGCCATTTTCTTAGGCACAACACCTTCAAGTAGCTTAGTTAGCAACTCATCTAACTTACCAAATACATGGCTGAGTTGTTTATGCTGATAAGGAGGGACTTGGTTTACTAAATCACTGTGTTCAAACATCGATACAGAGCTGATCAAATCAACCAATTCACAGTACAAACGCTCTGGATGAACTAATGACAAACTTTTTAAATGATCCAACCGCTTTGCTGAAGGTGCCATCGCATTAAGTAATAAAAAGCTATTCATCTCGTTTGGACCAAAGTCAGTCACTGAACCAAAGTTTTTCCTGCGACTAAGCAACACATTGACTTTCGCATTCACTAAATTTGCGGTGCGATTTAATAGCTCAGTTAAATATACCGAAGCACTGATATTTAACAGTGGTGGTACAAAGTGTTTATTAACAACAAAAGAGCCGTCTTCTGCGCGGACTATTTTCAAACACGCTAAAGTATCAAAATAAGTTTTTACATCACTATCTGTTAATAATATAAATTTAGGGTGCGCTATCAGCACTTCACGATTACGTGCAGCATCATGATCATCATTTAATTCAATATAGTCTGCATGATAGGCACTGAGCTGACCGGTTGTTGCATAACCCTCAATATTACTAACGATTTTATTGGCAGCAATCGCGATGTAAATAATCACTTCATCTAGGTTAGGATCTAATTCCAGCTTTAATTCGTCATGTTGTTGGCGATCAAAATCAAGTAATCGACCATTTTCAAGTAACAATTTGAAGCTAGTAATTTTTAATAGCCCACGCGATAACGCTGACTCATCAATTGCAAGATGCTGGATACCAAACACCAATGGAGAAATAAGTCGCTGTCTTACAATTTGATTTTGCTCATGATACTCATCAAATAACTGAAAATGGTGTTGTGCTAATAATACACCTTCAGCCCAGACGGGTTTTACGGGGGCTTTAGTACTCATTACTGTGCCTCATCCACGTCAGGCAACTGCACTTCATTATTTGTGATCAGCACATCTAATGCAGTCGATAATTTAACCGGACCATCACCTAGTTGATAATACGTTTTCCATTTATCTCCTTGGCGATCTCTAAATAACGCAACAATTGCCACAAAACGAGCATTTTCAGCTTGTTCAAAAGCGATCGTTGTTTTTTCAGCAGGATTAATAGTGCGTTCTTCTAACGTGATCAATGAATTTGCTAATACTGATTTATCTGACTTCCAAAGTTCTTCAAACGTTGCTGTTTTAAAGCTCTGAATATCAGACAATTGATACACTCTGAGAACCACTGGAAGTGCTTCATCAAACTGATTTAAATTTAAATTATCTGTTGCTGTAATGTCTAACTCTACATTAGTGCTCATGCACGCAGTGAGTGACATTAACAGCACAGCTAAGATTACTTTATTTATTGCAAAACGCATTTAATACCTCATTAGATATTTTAAAATTGATTATTCAGTTTTTACAAAGGATCTCTTCATAAACAGGGCAAATAACCCTATTAAAACGCACTGACGCACAATCGGACCAGCGATTGCCATTTAAAATTCTAGAAAAAAAGCCTGAACTTTTATTTTCTTGATTTTCAACAGCTAGAGACTTGATGACAACATGATCGATTGAAGATATTAATTTAGAATTTAAAACTATTAACTCTTGAATATAACTAGATATATTTTCATTAATTAAAATAATGTTTCCATCGTTCTTTGGAGGATTATTCAAAAAGAAGAAAAACTGATCTATAACGGATTCAGAAAAAACACGATGCGCAGGAATACCTGTTTGATCTAGTAAAGAGGAGATGTTGCAGGTTAGAGACCAAGCCAAGGAGTAAAGGCTATCAACCTGATTTATAAAATCTTTTTTTCTCATTTCATCATCCTTGATTTAACTTAGTCAGCTTAAAGGTGCACTAACGCGGTAATTCTTCAGTCCTTAGAATTAGCGCATGATACAAACATAGTTGTTAAAATGTCAACTGAATCCAGTGCAAAAACACAACTATTTATCAAATAAAGTTGTTCCAAACAAAAACAACAACACCATATAATTTTAAAAATGAACATATTATGAACCTATTTACATATACTCTAAATATCGTTAATTACAAATATTTTATTGATTATCGTTAGAGTAATGTGTATTTTTACACGCATTATCGACCAAGGTAGCCAAAGGACAAGGAAATGTCTCAATCACGATTATTGTTAGATATTAATGACAAAACAATGAACGTAACTCAGGTAAAAGGGATTGAACGCTTAAATAAAAGCTTTGAGTTTGACCTGATTTTCGACACCCTCACTGATGAGCCTTTAAACGATTTACTATTACAGTCGGCCTTAATTACATTTGTAAATAAAGACAATTACTATCGCCACCAAGCTGGCCTCATAACACAAAGCACCGATCTTGGGTTATTCAACAACAAGCGTCGCTATCATATCGTCATAAAAGATCGATTGAGTACGCTAAAAAACACCTCAGATAGCAAAGTATTTATCGGCGTTAATTTAAAAGATGTTTTACACTACCTAGCATCACAAGCCGGATACTCTCAAGGTCAAGTAGATTTCAGAGTTACCCAACCGTTTGCTGATATGTCTCAGTGTGTACAAGCAATGGAAAGTAATTGGCAGTTTTTTCATCGTTTACTGGCTTCCTATGGTTTATTTTATTGGTTTGAAAGCAAGGACTCGGCTGAAATACTGGTGATAAGCGACAGTAATTTAAATAGTCCCTACCTTGAGCGCGGCGTTTTAGAAGTTACCAGTAGCGCTGGAATGAATAACCAACACAGAGAGCAATTTGTTGGCTTTATGCATGCTCAACTTACTGAGTCTATTTATAACAATACTGCAAACAGTGCAGCCTATGGGCAATTTAATACCGTTGCCAGCAATAGCCAATCATTCTTTGAACCCTGCGCGTTATCGCAATCCGCCGCAACTAATCAAGCACAAAATTTTAGTAATGCACTAGCAAGTTTAAATAAAGTTATTAGCTTAACCGGTAACGTATGTGATTTATTTGCGGGATGTTCGATTTCATTAAGTGATAACACCGGCATTGGTAGCAGTGGTGACTTGCTCTGTATCTCAGTCGAGCACGACAGCGAACAACCAAGTGATGAAAGTAGTCATCAAGGGCTCTCAAAATACAGCTGTAAAGCGCAATTTATTGAGCGAGGAACCCCTTTTAAGCCACTCCCTATTCCTCATCAAGCAAAACCAATGGTCTTTCCTGCCAAAGTAGAATCACTGACCGGCAATGCATTTATTGATGACAACGGGCAATATCGAGCCCGCGTTGATT
This sequence comes from Pseudoalteromonas sp. SG41-2, assembly GCF_014164535.1. Classification (NCBI taxonomy): domain Bacteria; kingdom Pseudomonadati; phylum Pseudomonadota; class Gammaproteobacteria; order Alteromonadales; family Pseudoalteromonadaceae; genus Pseudoalteromonas; species Pseudoalteromonas sp. SG41-2. The sequence continues at coordinate 26,327 of NZ_JACJFK010000038.1, forward strand.
TTGACAAAAATGCCAGACCACTAACGCAGTCAAGCCCTGCCTTGCAAAAGTTAGCGCTGTATGCATGCCAAAACCAACCTCAGGCCACTGGATGGCACTTTCCACTCGTCGGTGGTTCAGAGGTACTAATAGGCTGTATTAACAACGACCCTAATCACGCCTACATTATGGGCTTTGCACTAAATAGCGATCAACCAAGCGTAGTAACCGCCGCCAATCCAACGCATAACCGATTATTAACCGCAGCCCACAACGAACTACTATTTGATGATGACGACAATGAGCCAAAAGTCATTTTACAAACTCTCGCCAGTGAACATTACTTTGAGTTAAATGCTAAACAATCAGGCCGCCAATTTATCGAATGGATCAGCCAACTTGGGACGATAAACTTACACGCCGGGCGCGATTTATGCCTAGAAACCGAGCAAAACAATGTACAGTTTGTGATAAAGAACAATCAATTTATTGATGTTAAAAATGAACTCAAACAACA
>NZ_JACJFK010000039.1:0-25585 GCF_014164535.1 Pseudoalteromonas sp. SG41-2
CATCATCACATTGAGATAATGCTTTTTCAACCGCTTGAACTTTAAATTCTTGTGTAAATCGACGTCTCATTTTTATCTGCCTCTATTAAAAGTTAGAGGCGACAACTATCCTGACACAGGGGGATTCCTAATCTAATAAACTCAAGGACTGAAGACTTCCCACTTCCTCGCCCTCCTATTATCGAATTAAGCCATGGATTAAACTCAATAGTTAGAGGTGATGAACGTCCAGCGTATTTTGCATTTTCTATTGTTACAGAGCGTAATAATGTATTTGACGCTCTATTTGGATCTGTAGTTTCATCGTCAGATCGAATTATAGAAGATGAACCGTCAACTAAAGCTAACTTGAGCCCTTCTATAGAAGGTGATGACATTTTTACCCATGTATAAGCTCTGCCAATTTCATTAGGGTGGTGAGCATCAGAGCCTATTACAGAAGGAAGATCAAATTTTAAATTTTCGTACCTTGATAAAGGTGCATCAGGACTTTCTTTATTAGGGAAAACAATCTCTACGGCACTTGCATGCTCGCATACTTGCTTTATTGTGTGTGATGATATTTGTTGGCACAAACCTGCTTTCATATCTATATGTGCAGGTATTGCTACTCCTCCAGCAGCAATAATTTCCTTTATTACATTCTCAGCACTTTCTTCTGCTACAGAGTCACTGTCTCCTTTAGTGCCTCTAAATTTTGATGCTCCAATAACTGAACTAATATCAGCTCCTGTAGCATTTGGGTCAAAAATACCTAACACATGAATATTTGCATTAGCTGTAATTTCTACACCGGGAAAAACAAAAATGGAATGACCTTCTGCTCTTAAGACTTCTGCTGCATCTTTTAGCCCGTCAATCCAGTCTCCTGTATTATGATCCGTAATTGCAACACATTGGATTCCTTTAGCAATATAATCTAACAGCCAGTCTTTAGGTGACTTAGATGCTTTCAAACTACTATCTGCTTTTCCATAATCAAAAGAAGCTGGTGAATGTGTGTGAAAATCAAATTTCCACCACCGTGCGCCAATGAAGCTCATTTAATTTCCCTATCATTATTATTTTATAAATTTAAGTTAATAGCACTTTATCAAACATAACCAACTAAGCGACAGCATAATGCACTTAAAAATGAAATTATCTTGATACAGAGTATGGATACGTAGACTAAAGCATAAATAAGAAAGGCGAACCATTTCTGGTTCGCCTTTTAATAATTAATGTAGGATCTAGTTAATTAACCAACTTAATTAAAATAACCATCTTCATTAAATCGTTAACCAACTTAATTAATGATCCTCATCAATAAAATTATTAGTCTCTGTATGTCTCTACCGCTGGGCATGAACACACTAGGTTACGGTCGCCGTATACGTCATCGATGCGCGTTACTGTAGGCCAGAATTTGTTTTTGGCCACTGCAGGTACTGGGAATGCAGCGTAGAAGCGGTCGTACGCGCGGTCCCATTCGTTACCAAGTACGTCGCCTTGTGTATGCGGTGCAAACACAAGCGGGTTGTTTTCGATAGACCATTCGCCAGAGATCACTTTGTCGATTTCGCCTTTGATTGACACCATCGCTTCGATGAAACGGTCGATCTCAACTTTAGACTCAGACTCAGTAGGCTCAATCATCAAGGTGCCCGCTACTGGGAACGACATAGTTGGTGAATGGAAGCCGTAATCTTGTAAGCGCTTAGCAACATCCATTTCAGTGATGCCCGAAAGCTCTTTAAGTGGGCGTAAGTCAACAATACATTCGTGAGCAACACGGTTGTTGCGACCACGGTATAAAATTGGGAAGTGCTGGCTTAACTCATGAGTTAAGTAGTTAGCACTTACGATTGCCATTTCAGTGGCTTGTTTAAGGCCTTCGCTACCCATCATGGTGATGTAAGCCCATGAGATAGGTAAAATAGCTGCTGAGCCGTATGGCGCTGCTGATACTGCTCCGTTGCCGATACTCGTACCAGGTACGTTAATTACGCTATGGTTAGGCATAAATGGTGCAAGGTGTGATTTAACACCGATTGGGCCAACACCTGGGCCACCGCCGCCATGTGGGATACAGAACGTTTTATGCAAGTTTAAGTGCGATACGTCTGAACCGATAAAGCCTGGGCTTGTTACACCTACTTGTGCATTCATGTTCGCGCCGTCCATGTAAACTTGGCCGCCATGTTGATGAATGATGTCACAAATTTCACGAATTGTTTCTTCGTATACACCGTGCGTAGACGGGTATGTGATCATGATACATGATAGGTTTTCTGATACTTCTTCTGCTTTCGCTTTAAGATCAGCCATATCAACGTTACCGTTTTTATCGCAATCAACAACCACAATTTTCATGCTTGCCATTTGTGCAGATGCAGGGTTAGTACCGTGCGCTGAACTTGGGATCAAACAAATATTACGGTGTGCATCGCCACGTGACTCGTGGTATTTGCGAATCGCGATTAAGCCTGCGTATTCACCTTGTGCACCAGAGTTTGGCTGTAATGAAACGGCATCGTAACCGGTGATGTTAACTAACCAATCATGTAGTTCGCCCATCATGATTTGGTAACCTTCTGCTTGGTCTAGCGGGCAGAATGGGTGAAGATTAGCAAACTCAGGCCAAGTAATTGGGATCATCTCAGCGGTCGCGTTTAGTTTCATAGTACATGAACCTAACGAGATCATTGAGTGATTAAGTGCTAAATCTTTGTTTTCAAGACGTTTGATATAACGCAGCATTTCAGTTTCGCTGTGATACGAATTGAAGTTAGGGTGCGTTAAGATTTCATCATCGCGTTCAAGGTTTGCAGGGATTGAATCGCTACCGTTTGCTTCGATGTCTGCTGCGATTGCATCAACACTTAAGCCGTGGTCTTCGCCAAGAATAATATCGAACAACTGTGCTACGTCTGCGCGCGTTGTGGTCTCAGACACTGAGATTGAGTATTCGCCATCATGGTTAGTAGCAAAGTTTACGCCGTTTGCTACAGCACGCGCTGTTACATCGTCTTTGTTATCGCTAACAACTGTTAGGGTATCAAACCAGGTGCTGTGCTTAAGGTTTACACCTTTAGCTTTAAGGCCTGCGGCTAAAATATCAGCAAAACGATGAATACGCTGTGCAATAGTTTTTAAGCCTTGTGGGCCATGGTACACCGCATAAAACGCAGCCATGTTAGCGAGTAATACTTGCGCTGTACAAATGTTTGAGTTGGCTTTGTCGCGGCGAATGTGTTGCTCGCGGGTTTGCATTGCCATACGTAGTGCATCGTTACCTAAACGGTCTTTAGACACACCAATGATACGACCTGGTAATGAACGTTTGTATGCATCACGTGTTGCGAAAAATGCAGCGTGTGGACCGCCGTAACCCATTGGTACACCAAAACGCTGGGCAGAACCAAGTACTACGTCTGCGCCAAGTTTACCTGGTGCTTTTAATAATAATAAGCTCATGATGTCAGCAGCAACACAGGCAATCGCTTTTTTGCTTTGTACGCCAGCGATTAAATCTGTGATATCGACTACTTCACCTGATGTTGACGGGTATTGGAATAACGCACCAAAAATTTCGTGATTTACAGCATCAGCAGCAGGACCTACCACAACTTCAAAACCAAACTGCTCGGCGCGTGTTGTCACTACGTCGATAGTTTGGGTATGTACGTCATCAGCGATGAAGAAGATGTTGGCTTTTTTAGCTTTAGATACGCGCTTTGCAAGGCCCATGGCCTCGGCAGCCGCAGTTGATTCATCAAGTAATGATGCACTTGCTAAATCAAGACCGGTAAGGTCTAAGGTCATAGTTTGGAAATTAAGTAATGACTCTAAACGCCCTTGAGCAATCTCTGGTTGGTATGGAGTGTACGCTGTGTACCAGCCTGGGTTCTCAAGTACGTTACGTAATATTACGTGTGGTACGTGAGTTGGGTGGTAGCCTTGACCGATGTAAGATTTGAATACTTTATTTTTGCTTGCTACTGATTTTAAGTAGCTTAGTGTTTCAACTTCAGTGCGGCTTTCACCCACTGTTAGGCCTTGCTCTAAGCGGATGCTTGCAGGTACAGTTTGACCGATCAGCTCTTCAACACTCGATACTCCAAGAGCACTTAGCATATCGCTTACTTGTGCTGGGCTTGGCCCAATATGACGGCGAATAAAATCTTGCGTTTGCTCTAATTGTTCAAGAGATTTGGCGTTTGACATTTGTCCAGATTCCTATGATCCAAAAAATAAATGGTTATTACTAATGGGTGACCAGTAATAACTTAAAAGCTTTTGATTTAATAACTTACAGTGTATGGAAAAGTAAGCAGTAAAATCATAAAAGCCCCAATTATGTTAGGTATAATGGGGCTTTTAGTACGGCGATAAACTAATTATTAGTCTTCGTCGATGGTGTTTGCATAGCCTTCAGCGTCAAGCAAGTTTTCTAGCTCAGACTCGTCAGATGCTTTAATGCGGAATAACCAACCGTCGCCGTAAGCGTCGTTGTTAACTGTTTCAGGTGCATCTTCAAGGTCTTCGTTGATTGCAACGATTTCACCGCTGATTGGTGCATAGATGTCTGATGCCGCTTTTACTGACTCTGCTACTGCACAGTCTTCGCCTGCATCTACTTCATCGCCTACTTCTGGTAATTCAACAAATACCATGTCGCCAAGTAGTTCTTGTGCGTGCTCAGAAATACCTACAGTGAAAGTACCGTCACCTTCGTTGCGAACCCACTCGTGTGAAGAGGCATACTTTAACTCGCTAGGGATATTGCTCATTTTATTCATCCTTTGGTTTTGATACCAATCAACTTAAAAATTTAACCATTCTAGCGGTCTAAATAAAGCGCTAACAGCGTTATTAATTTATCAGGTAGAACAACTACATATCAAAATTAATGCCTTGTTATCACTCTATTTATCTGTCGCTATAACTGGTTAATAACTCAACATGATTGGTATTATTGGGTGATAACACCAAATTTTTTAATTAATACTTTAAAGTACAGACTTACCGTTACGTACAAAGCTTGGTTTAACTACTTTTACGTTAACTAATTTTTTACGCATTTCTACTTGAGCAGTTTCGCCAGTTGAACGTGGTACACGTGCAAGGGCAACACTAAAACCAAGTGTAGGTGAGAAAGTACCAGAGGTAATGACCCCTTCGCCACCATCAACAATTACTTTAGAACCACTACGCAATACGCCTTTTTCTTCCAGCACTAGGCCAACAAGTTTATCAGTGCTTTTGTCAGCGCGTTGCTGTACTAGTACGTCACGACCGATAAAGTCACGATCTTCAGGTTCCCATGCAATGGTCCACGCCATGTTAGCAGCAAGTGGTGATACGCTCTCGTCCATATCTAGGCCGTAAAGGTTCATACCCGCTTCTAAACGTAGTGTGTCACGTGCACCAAGGCCCGCAGGCGCAACACCAGCATCTAGCAGTTGTTGCCAAAGATCCGCAGCTTGCTCGTTCGGTACAACAATTTCGTAACCGTCTTCGCCAGTATAGCCTGTTGTAGCAATAAATAAATCACCAGTTTGCACACCAAAAAACGGCTTCATATCTGCAACAGCTGCTTGTTGATCAGCCGTTAAGATAGTGGCAGTTTTTGCTTTAGCATTAGGGCCTTGTACTGCAATCATGGCAAACTCTGGGCGCTCTGTTACTGCAACGGCAAAATCAGCTGAAACTTTAGCCATGTGCGCTAAATCTTTTTCACGAGTTGCAGAATTAACCACTAAGCGATAATCAGTATTTGAGAAGAAGTAAATGATAAGATCGTCAATTACGCCACCTTGCTCATTCAGCATGCCAGTGTAAAGCGCTTTACCAGGAACGGTTAATTTAGCAACATCGTTAGCGACTAGTTTACGAAGGAATGCTTGTGCTTGTTCGCCTTTGACATCAACAATAGTCATGTGTGAAACGTCAAACATGCCTGCATCGGTGCGCACTGCGTTGTGCTCTTCGATTTGCGAACCATAGTTGATTGGCATTTCCCAGCCATGAAAATCAACCATTTTTGCTTTTGATTCTAGGTGCTTTGCATGTAAAACTGTTTTAGAAGTCATAATATTCCTTCACTTTATAATTAACCCAAGATTGGGCGTGGCCTCAATTTAATGAGGGGGAATAACATGGGCGGCGATTATACATAAGTTGTAATGCACCTAACACCCAAATTGCGATTTGTTCTTACAAATAAATTACAAAAAGCTGGCAACTAAAAATACGCTAGCCAGCTTATCTATTTATGTTCAAGCAACGTCTGGTAGTGACATATCAAAACCGCGTTGCTGTAAATATGTTTGCCATTTAGTCAGCTCTGGCGCTTTGGCCACCAGCTGAAAATACTGTATTGATTGTTTATCAATAGCGGTAATAAATACCTCACCACTTTGCGTACCATAACAGCTGTTGGTGTCTGACAAGCGCAGTCCAGGGGTGAGTTTAAATGCTTCGACTAAGGCGTCAAATGCTTGCTCACCAGATAAAGTTAAGGTCGCTAAATCAGTGCGTGTAACAAACTCAATATCGTAGCGCAGTTGCTGTTCACTGATCAGTGCTTGTAATTGAGCCGCTGCATCTGTGTGCAACACGAATCTAAACGCTGTTGCACTAAAGTAATATAACGCAAAGCTATAATTGCTATTTAGGTCGCCATCTAAGGTGCCTTTCACACCTAAACCACTGGCGGTTAGTTTGTTTAAATCTAACCCTAATATAGTGGTTAAAAACGGGATTGCTTCAGTGCCGCTAAAATCGATCACCACGGTGTTTGTATTGAGCTGCAGCATATTGCTATCAGCTGCTTCAATCTGGCTATGACGAGCAAACATTATCGGGCTAAAAGTCATTATCGACACCTATCAATCTTTAATGGCAAAAGTATATTGTGCAAGTCTAGCAACAACAAATTGTAATTATTAATCAATTGATAAATAATACTTATCAATATACCCCCATAAATTGTAATTTTTAATATGAAAAATATCTCAACAGACAGCTTACGCACGTTAGTTACTGTGGTTGAAGTAGCAGGTTTTGCTAAAGCAGGTGATTTACTTGGCTTATCGCAACCCGCTGTAAGTTTACAAATAAAGCGGTTAGAAGAAATGCTCGGGCATAAGCTATTTAAAAAACAAGGCCAGCGCCAAGTACTCAATCAATACGGTGAACTGCTGCTGCCGATGGCAAAGCAAATGCTGCTGCAAAACGACACCATTTTGCAATTATTTACTAAAGAGAATGTGACCGGTAAGGTGAGGTTGGGAATACCCAGCGAATTTGCCGCTCGGATCTTACCCGCTATTATCGGTGACTTTGTGGCACTTTACCCTGAAGTATCGTTAGAGGTTAAATCGCGTTTAAGTAAGCATTTATTGTCGGTTTCACGAGAAGACCAGTTTGATTTAGTACTGGCGTTAAATGAAGATTTAAACTCTGAAAAGTTCCCTGTTTTTATGCAAGACCAACTGGTCTGGGTTGGTGATTTATCAATAGCACAAAATGACGTTGTTACGCTTGTGACTGCACCGGAAGGTTGTATTTATCGACGCCGCGCCATCGAGGCATTGCAACTTGCAGGTATTAAGTACCGCATAAGTTATAGTAACGCTGATTTAACAGGCCTTACTGCGGCTTTAAAAGAAGGATTAGGGATCACCGTTTTGGCTAGAAGCACAGTGCCTAATGAACTTAACTATGAGTTAAACACCGCTATTTTACCGAGCCTAGGTAAAATAGGTATTAGCTTAACAAAGCATGCAGAACAAGCCGAGCATGCGGTAGATAAACTTGCCGAGTTTATTGCATTACGCTTGACTTAATAGCTAACAAAAAGCCGCCTTTAGTTACCTTTTGATAATTTAGATTATCGCAACGAATATAGTAATACAATATTAACAACAATATGTTTTCATATTTATATTCAAAAACTTACTTAACGATCGGAATTGTTACAAATAGGATTGATTCGTATTATTTTACATGTTTAAATTGCGCCAGTTAAAATTAGACACATACAGGATCTATAATGCCTCCTAAGCTTATTGTTTCAACACTTTCGATGGCTATTGCTTTATCATTAAGCGCTAATGCCGTTGCAAATGATGCAACAAATAAAAAAAAGAACTTTGAGCAAATTACCGTTATTGGCTCGCAAGCTGCTATTAACGATATTCCGGGCTCTGCTACATTTATCTCAGACGAACAATTACAAAAATTCGAATTTACCGATATTTCTCGTGTTTTAGCATCTGTACCAGGTGTTTATGTGCAAGAAGAAGATGGTTATGGCCTGCGCCCTAACATTGGTATGCGTGGCACAGGTACTGGCCGTAACGATAAAATATCAGTAATGGAAGATGGTGTTCTCGTAGCACCCGCACCTTACTCAGCGCCATCGGCTTACTACTTCCCTACTATGGGCCGTATGGAGTCGATTGAAGTATTAAAAGGCGCAGCCTCTGTTAAGTATGGTCCGCGTACAACCGGTGGTGTTTTAAACTTACTTTCGCGCAGCTTACCGACCGAAGGTTCAACGGGTTTAGTAAACGCCGAACTCGGTAGCGATGGTTTTTATAAGGGCCATGCTTACTTCGGTAAAGAAAAAAACAACGCAGCTGGCCTTATTGAAGTTTTCAGCTATGGTGCAGATGGCTTTAAAGAATTACCTGTAGGTAGCGACAACACAGGCTTTGAAAAAACAGATTTTTTACTTAAATTTGGTTATAAGTTTGGTGAAAACAACGCGCATAACCTAGAGATGAAAATTAAGTACTCTGATGAACAATCTGATGAAACTTACATGGGTTTAACAGAAGAAGATTATAAAGCGTCACCAAACCGTCGTTATGCCGCATCACAAAAAGACCAAATGAACACGCAACATAATGCATACCAATTAAACTATGCTTATCGTTTTGGTGATGGTTATGAGTTATTAGCGACAGCTTACCTCAATGATTTTCATCGTAATTGGTACAAAGCGAGCAAAGTAAGTGAAAGCTATTTAGCACAGTACAGTGAATTTGAAGCGGCACCAACAGCTGAAGGTATTGAAGGCATTGGTATTAAAGCAAATAACCGCGACTACCAAGCCAAAGGTGTGCAATCAGAGTTGCACATTCCTGCGGGCGATCACTATGTGACTGTTGGCGTGCGCTACCACGAAGACGAAATGGATCGTTTTCAGTGGGAAGACAAATACACACTTAATCAAGATTTAAGTATGACCTTAACGTCTCAGGGCGTTCCGGGTTCTGACAGCAATCGTGTAGATAGTGCAAAAGCAACAACGTTATTCATTCAAGACCAGTGGTCAATCGATGCATTAGTGATTAATGCAGGCCTTCGTTATGAAGACATCACAATTACCCGCGTAGAGTGGTCAAAGTCTGATCCTAAACGTGAAAATGGCTTAACTAAAGACGTTTCAAACGATACACAAATCTTAGTGCCATCACTGGGGGCAACTTACACCGTAAGCGACAGCCTAACGCTACTTGCAGGTATTCAGCAAGGTTACGCTCCTGCTGCACCAGGTAATGCAGACCAAGAAGAAGAGGAAAGCGTAAACATTGAGTTTGGTGGCCGTTATAACGTTGCTGGTTTTAATGGTGAAATCATTGCATTCTTCTCTGATTACAGCAATATGCATGGAAATTGTACTGCATCTGTAGGCTGTAGTGATGAAAACATTGGCGACCAATACAACTACGGCGAAGTAGAAGTATCGGGCTTTGAGTTCTCTGCAGGTCGTATTTTCGAAACTAATAGCGCAACATTCCCTGTACGCTTAACTTACACTTATACGGATTCACAGTTTAAAAATGATTTTGCATCAGATATCTGGGGGCAAGTAAATAAAGGCGATGCAATGCCTTACGTTCCAGAGAATCAAATCGCTCTTTCATTTGGTGCCGTGCTTTCAAGCTTTGCATTTGATACGCAAGTGCGTTATGTATCTGACGCACATGCTGATTTAAGTGCTGACGGCTTGAATGCAATCGACAGCCGTGTTGTGTGGGATTTAGCCGCTAAATATTTAATTGATGACAAGCAAAAAGTATATCTAACGGTTGATAACTTGTTTGATAACACTTACATCGCTAACCGCGCAAACGGTGGTATTCAACCAGGTAAACCACGCACAATCCAAATGGGTTACAGCTACGCGTTTTAAGTAAACGCTAAAGGTAAAGGCTAAAAATTATAAAAGCAGTGCTTGTTAAGTCAAAGTACTGCTTTTTTGTAGATCGTGATTTATCACGAAAGTAGTGCGTAAATTGAACTGATATAAAATCGCAAACCTCAGCACCTTTGGGCTAAAACCCAGCTAACAGGTAGACACCGAGCTTATCTGGATTATTTTATCAAATTTAAGGCATAAAAAAGCGCGGTATAAAATCACACTACTCATCACTTAGCTAGCCTAACATCTATCTCACTAACTCTGCTACTTCCCTATCGCTTGCTTGGCAAACAGGTGCTTAATTGGGCCTAAGTTATCAACCAAGCTTAAACCCACACCACGTACCAGTTTTTTAAGTGGGTTAGCGCCTGCAAATAATTCTTTTAAGCCTTGCATCATGGCAATATGCTTTTGTGCATCAAGCTTGCGGGTACGCTCGTAATCACGCAATAGTCGATTACTGGCAAACTCTTTATTGTCAGCAGTTAAAAGCTCAATAAGGTAAGCGGCATCTTTAAGGCCTAAGTTCATACCAAGTCCTGCTAACGGATGAATGGTATGTGCGGCATCGCCCATTAATACCACTTTACCTGTCACCCATTGCTGCGCGTAACGCATTTTCAAAGGGAACGCTGTGCGCGCACTTTGTACCTCACATAAACCGCATTGGCCATCAAGGGCTGCCATAACTGCTTTATTAAAATCGCTATCATCCATGGCTAGTAACGTTTGGCAATGCGCAGGACTGGTTGACCATACAATTGAGTGCGTATTGGCATCTGGCAGCGGTAAAAACGCCAGTGGTCCAGTAGGTAAAAATACTTGGCGCGCAGTATTATTATGTGGCTCAGTGGTTCTTACCGTCGCAACGATGGCGTTATGATCATAATCTTTAAACGTAATGGGCAAATTAAACTGTTTCCGAATCGCTGAATTTGCGCCATCGGCTGCCACTAATAACTTGGCTATAACTGGCTCACCAGAGTCTAAGGTTATAAAGACGTCATTGTCACTTTGGTGTATTTGTTGATAGCGTGTATCAAACATAAGCGTTGCTTGGCTGTATTGTTCTAATTCATTGATCAGTGCATAACGAATGATGTCGTTTTCAACAATATGACCTAAATGAGGAAGGTCCAGTTCATCGCTGTTAAAAGCAATTTTGCCAAAGCTATCTTGGTCGCGCACATCCATATGGGTATAGGCGCGTGCTCTTTGAGCAATGATCTCAGGCCACACTTGCAAAGATTCAAACAAGTGTTGGCTGGCAAGGCTCAGTGCACTTACGCGCAAAGCGTATTCATCGCCTGGCAATACTTGTTTTGCTGCCGCATCAATTACTACTACACTGATATTGGCTTTAACAAGCCCCAGCGCGAGGGTTAAGCCAACACAGCCGCCCCCCACAACACATACTTGTGTCTGTTTCATAGTCGTTTACCTTGTTTAACCTGACCCATTAATTGCTTAGCTAAAGGTGTTTTTAAAGAAGAACACAAATCCATGGCGAATAGACCACAGCTGCGACCAAATGCGAGTATTCGTGATGAGTTTGAAAATAACCGCACTAAAGAATCTGTTAACGTCATTACAGTGGTTATATCTTGGTTACGTTGTTTGGCATATTCACGGGTAAATAGGTAACTGCCAATTGCCAATTCGCTCTTTACTAATTCACATAGAAGTTGCACATCGCGCAGGCCTAAATTAAAGCCCTGCCCTGCAATAGGATGAATCGCATGCCCTGCATTGCCAATTAGTACCGTACGGTGAGCACTTAATGACTCAGCACGGCCATACACCAGTGGATAGTTTGCACGCATGCCGACTTTAGTAAATTGCCCGCCACGATAACCAAATGCAGTTTGCAAAGCACTTACAAAAGCGCTGTCGTCAAGCTGCATATGCGCGTCAATATCGGCTTTATCCATACACCATACTAACGAGTAACGGTTATTACTCATCGGGAGTAATGCCATTGGTCCATGCTCAGTAAAGCGCTCAAAAGCATGGTTATGATGACCACCTGCCACTTCAATATTGGCAATGATCGCCCCTTGTGAATAAGGCTCAGGAGTAAAATTGATCTTTGCCAGCTGGCGAGTAGCCGATTGCGCACCGTCGGCAATCACCACTAATTGGCCATTAAGTTGAGCACCAGACTGCAAAGTAATACTTGCAAAATCATGCTGATAGGTAATATCTGCAACACTGTCAGGGCAATACATGACCACTTGGGTAGCTGCAAGTTGTTGATGTAAAGCACGACCAAACGGATTTACCTCAACAACATAACCTAGAGCTGACTGCGAAAATTGCGCACAATCGATCTGCGTTTTACCAAAGTGACCGCGATCCGACACGGTCACTTTTTTAATTGCCGCAGCAAATGAGGCATCAATATCAAAGGCATTAATGGTCTGTAAAAATTGCACCGATTGTTGTGCTAAGGCGATACTTCGGTCGTCAAAACTAGGATGGTGTTCAGTGCTTGGTTGATTTGCTTCAACCACCGCAATCGTTAATTGCGGCGCATGTTTCGCAAGACTCAGCGCACAACTGGCACCCGCTAAGCCACCACCGATAATAACAACATCAAACTGCTCTGCCACGTTATGCTCCTAGCGGTTAATTGCTTGCTTTTGCATTAACGCTTCAATCTCGCTGATACTTTTTGGCACACTCAAAGTAAGATTTTCGTGGCCTTGCTCGGTCACTAACAGGTTATCTTCAATACGAATACCAATGCCCTTATATTGCTCAGGTGCTTGCGCATCTAGGCTAACATACAAGCCAGGTTCAATAGTGAGTACCATACCAGCTTCAAATGGGCGTTCTTTTTCGTCTTTTTTATAGTCGCCTACATCATGCACATCAAGGCCAAGCCAATGACCAAGGCCGTGCATATAAAATGCTTTACATGCTTGGTTATCAAGTAACTCTTGTAACTCACCTTGCAAAATACCTAAATCAACTAAGCCTTGGGTGAGCACTGTCATCGCTAATTTATTAGCCTTTGATAAGCTACCACCGGGCTTTACTTCAGTAAACGCTGCTGCTTGCGCCGCTAGAACAATGTTATAAAGCTCAGCTTGAGGTTGACTAAATTGCCCATTAATAGGGAAAGTACGCGTAATATCTGCCGCGTAACCTTGCAGTTCAGCGCCAGAATCAATCAGCACTAAATCACCGTCGGTCAGCAAATCACTGTTAGCAGTGTAATGCAATATATTGGCGTTATCGCCACCGCCGACAATGGTGCCATAGGCGGGATGACGCGCACCATGCATAGCGTAATGATGATGAAGCTCGGCTTCTAGCTGATATTCGGTAGCGCCTGGCTTTGCAAACTGCATAGCACGAATATGTCCTTGGGCACTTATTTCACACGCTTGGCGCATAATATTCACCTCAGCAGGTGATTTAAATAAACGCATTTCGTGCACTAAACCACGAATATCTTTAATCGTATGTGGCGCTTTATAACCTTTTTTAGGCGCGCCACGCAGCGTCTTTAATAACGCCCACACTTTATCGTCAAACTGTGGATAAGTACCTTGTGCATAAAATAAAATCTGCTGGCCGTTCACCAAATTCAATAATTGTTCAGTTAGTTCACTCAGTGCACATGTTTGGTCGAATAAATAATCTTTTTTAGCTTTTTCAAAACCAATACGACGACCATGCCAAATTTCCGCCAGCTTATCTTTGTTCAAACAAAACAGCGTACTCGGTGTATCGCTGCTTGGGCAAAGCACTAACACTGCATCGGGTTCATTAAAGCCAGTTAGGTAGAAGAAGTCGCTATCTTGGCGAAACGCATATTCAGTATCACGGCTGCGGGTTACTTCACTTGCCGCTGGAATGATAGCCACACTGTTTGGTTCCATCATGGCAAGTAAACGATCTCTGCGTGCTTTAAACTCTGCTTTTTCTATTTTAACTGTTGGCATTATAAACCCTGTTTATACTGTTAATTTTAACTTAGTGAAGTGTTTTTTTAGTGCTTTTTGGCGCTTGCTCTTGACCAAGTTCAGCAAAACACAACAGCGCAGAAACTCGCACATATTCAATTACTTCGTGCAATGCTTGGCTGTCTTCTTCGGTTTCATCAAACATGGTATCTAAACGCGTAATTTCACTAAAATCACTGATCACTTCTTTTACATCAGCTGATAACTTGCCATAGTCTTTTTGTTTTAAGCCAAAACCAAGCATAAATCCAGCGACCCATGACACTAAACCATTCGCTTGATCTACTAAGGTTTCGTCATCACTTGGTAAAAATAAATCAAATTGAAACTCTTCGTTGTTAAAACTTTCTACAACTTGCTTATAAATAATGGCAAAAAATTCTTTCAGATCATGGCTAAATGCTTGGCCATCATTAAACACATCGCTTAATAAGCCTAAGTATTCTTTGGCTTCAATACTCAAGCCGCAGGCTAATAATCCACTGATCACGCCGTGTGCTTCTGAAGGAGTGACAAATATTTCGTTTTTTTCCAATAGTAATTGGGCTTGTTGGTAATCTGGTAATTCGTTCATGCTGAGATCTTCGCTTGGCTAATTAAGTCAATGCTACCACTCGATAAATAGCAACTCCAATGAAAAGTATGATTGAGGTCAAAAAGCAATCCGAAAAGTAAATAGCCAGTTACCAGTGCTGGAAAATTACCCGAACAGTATAATTATTTTGAATTTGGGGTGTAAGGATTGGCTTATGTCTTATATACTGAATTTGTTCCCTAGGGTGTTGGAGCTTGGTTAAGTCCCTGAGCCGATAAATTTTATGTTAGGGTTTCTGTTCGTCTGCTATTGTGCAAGCTCGGCATGTACCGAGAAGCCTACGGCAAACCGCAGATTCCCGCCCTGAGACCTTATGGTTTCAGGACTGACACCGAGTGCCGCATACTTGGGGAACACCTTTCTTACCTTCCTTTATACTATCTGCTGTTGTGCTTTAAACCATTGATAATAATATGAGCCAAATGTATTTAATAGCGTCGCAAATGCAATTAAGCTCGTACCCAGAATTTGCATCAAACTCATTACGGTACTAAAAAATAAAAACTGGAATAACACCGCAAAGATTAAGTTAGTATAAATTAAAGGCGCCAGCTGTGAGTTTGAATCAACTAATCTATATGCTTTGGAACGAAAAAACTGAGTTGCAGCAGTTGAAAGTCCTAAAAACAATAATAACAATAAGATCCCCTGCTCGAAATTGACTATCATTATTATACTTTGTTGATACTCAACTTGGCTGGTAAAAATAACCATCACAGGTAAAACAAACAATGCTGCAATTGCAAAACAGCACCCGTTTATTACCAAGATAGGTAAATTTATTTTACTGGCTCTAAATAAAGCAACTTGCGAGCAACCATTAAAAAAACCAGCCGCTAAACCTATTAATAATTCCCAGCGCCACGTTATCCCTTGTACGGTTAAGTTTTGCATCACCACGCCAATGCCCATTAATATTAAGGTAGGTAAAACCATTCGACTGATTTTGGTTTTATAAAAATAGCGCTCAAGTAGCGGAATAAATAACGGCCCAGTACTAAATAATACCACGGCCTCAATTAACGTTAAGCGACTTAAGGCCAACATAAAACAACCTTGGCAACTGGCAATAAAAATGGCACGTAAGATAAATGCCCCCCAAGCTGCTTGATTTGGCATCACCCAGCGGCTGCATGCAGCAATAAACAACATAACTAACGCAGGAAGTAATAAACGCAACATCACTAATATTGCATCACTAAAATACTCAGTTAAAAGCTTTGAAAATAAACTATTCAACGCTAAAGTAAATGTGGATAACAGCATAAACATACTGGGTCGTAATAAAGCAGCCATAACAACTCCTTTCTCAACGAGAAACACATTTCACATTGAGAATGATAAGCTTAACATTAATCTGAGGCGCTAAATTAGCGTAAATAGGTAGAATGAAAAAGCGAGTAATTATGCACAAACCTGTAAGTAAAACTTAACAAAGAGAAACTATGGCTAACTCTATTCCTTTAAAATCGCTTCATAGTTTTATTGCAGTCGCAGAAACTGGAAGTATGATCCTCGCTGCTGAGCAATTAAATATTAGTCATTCTGCAATAAGCCAAGCAATTAAGTCTCTTGAATCGCAACTAAACACTCAATTATTTACTCGTATCGGCCGACGCGTTGAGCTAAATAGCACGGGTAAACGCTATTACCTGCGAGTACAGCCAGCTCTAAATGAGATTATAGCTGCAAGTTTTGAGATCTCTGCGAGTCAGCTCTGCGCGCACTTAACTTTAAATATGGTGAACTCGATGGCATTGCATTGGTGGATCCCACGAGTAGCGGAACTACAAGCTTACGCGCCAGAGTTAGATGTGCGTTTATCTAATTTAGTCGGAGAGTTTAACTTAGAGCAACATGGCGTGGATGTCGCTTTGGTGCATGGTAAACAACAAGATTGGGCGCAATATCACTGCGAAAAACTGGCTGATGATGAGCTTATTTTAGTATGTAGTCCTGAATTAATAAAAACCTTGCCCACAGATTGCCAAACTGGCAAAGAGCTACTTACTCGTTTCCCGGCTATTTTTGCCATAAACCCACGCCGCGATAACGATTGGCACGTATGGTGTAACGCCCATCAATTAGCAATACCGAAACAACATAAAAATCTCACTTTTAATATTTCAGTACAAGCAACGCAAGCGGCAATGCGCCAATTAGGTGTTTTGGTCACCCATAAACAATTTGTAAAAGATGATATTCAACAGGGTATGCTGGTGCAAATAGGTGAGCCGGTATTAAACCCACATCAACAGTTTTATTTTGCTACCAGCCATAGCAAGCGTGAACAAGCCACTATATTGATATTAAAAAAATGGTTAAAATCGCAGTTTTCTAATCAATAAAAGTTTATCAGCCTACGGCTTACTAAAAGTTAATTTTTAACTTTTAGTGCACCTAATACAATACAGACAACACCACCGACCATTCCAGCCCATGCCTCGATGGGTGTATCACCACTAAAAGTTCGCGTAATTTGCGCACTTGCAGAGTCATAAACGTCATAACCCCAAAAAGCCAGTGCAGCTCCAATACAGATCAGCACAATACCAATTACTTTATTCATTTTAATTCCTATTAAAGCTAACAGAGGTAATCTCTAAAAATACGCTAAGATATTGATTTAAGCAAAAACTAAAAATAACCTTCACACCGCTATTTAAAAATTACTCATGGTATTTACGGATCACCGCAATCTTACCGTTTTCAATTTCTAGAACATCCATCAACGTTTGGGTGTATTCAATCAGTTGCTTGTTTTGCGGGTGCACACCTTTCGCGTGTTGCGTGTAACGAATCGCAATAGCGGTATTATTAAATATGAAAGTATCAAGTAACTTTGCTTCATATTCAGTGTGGGCACCTAGATAAAAAGTCATACCTTTGCGCATCATGGCCTTACCGTCAGGTGAACGAGAATCATCGCTTTGATAAGGTAGGTGTTGATTAGCAACATCATCAGTGAGTAACGCTAAAAAAGCTTCGAGTTCTTTACTGCTAGCTTTAGGCGCCTGAGTTGCCGTCATGGTGGAAAAATATTGCTGGGCGAGTCCTTCTAGTTCGTTATTTTCGTCTTTTGCATGTAAGTTAAAAGTTGCGATAACAGCTAACAATAAAAAAGTAACGTATTTCATTATGCTCTCTTGCATTGTGTTTAATTATCACTCTATCAAAACAGCAACAAACTAAAATGTATAGTCTTTTTATAATAAATCACGCTTCGCCGGATGGTTTTATAAAATACTCTTATAAAATATCATCTAAAAGGCTGGCTTGTTCTGGACAATCTCAGTAAGCATGTAGCGAATCTTCTACAACTTAAGACCCATACCTTTTTAATTAAATTATTTTAATGTTCACCGGCACTTTCAATGCATAATAAAATTAACACACTCAATAACTTATTTAAATAAAAAGTCATTAGACTAACAACCAGCCTATAATTTACTTTAAAATAAATATAAAACTTAATGACCATTTAATATAAAAAAGTGATTGATTTAGGGAGAGGATAAATAATAGGGGTATTACGACTGCTAAGCAGCCGTAATAGAAATGCGTTGAAATAGATAGTAACGAGTTATAGGTGTGAAGAACTACCAGCTGATTCATTGAATGATAAACCTGATACAATGCCTTTAGCATTAAAACGGATTGTTACATTCTTTGTCTCATTTTGAGAACCACCGACATGGCCTGCGTATGGAATAAAGCCTACACCACCGCCTTGACCTTCGCTGTAGCTGTATGTCCATACAACTTCGTCATTACCTATATCATTAACGCCCATAGGGTCGCCAATCGCTTCTTTGACTTGCTCTTGAGTTGTTTCGCCTTTTTTGAAGCCTTTTACAACTTCCATATCAAAATCACGGCCTTGTGAGGTGCTATTACATGCGGCCAAAACAAACGCCATTGCAATTGTTAATAATATCTTTTTCATGTCATTCCTTAATAATTATCTTTTAAATTCCATTTCAACGCGATTAAGCGCGTTAATTATGAACAAAAAAAATAAAATACCAACCCCAAATGGAAACATATTAAAGATAAAAAATTAATCAGTAAAAATGTATAATAAAATAAAAAACAAATACTATAATTATAAATATTTCAATCCCACTTATGATTAGATATTACTTCCCAACCCACTATAGCAACCATTTTATACCATGATTTCATTTGGATAACTTACTCACTAGTAGAGCACAACAATCCACAACTAAAGTAAATTAATGCAACATCAGCAACAATAAATGTCATTATCATTATTTTATTTTTGTAAACTCCAATTTTTAATAATTATTTTATATTTTTTATTTCGTTAAAAAATACAGCTGTAGTAATAATAGGTTAATTCACTGGATAAAATAACCAATCACTTGCCATTGCTCAGCAGATTTTTTTAATGTCACGGTTTCAATCGACTGTGCTTTATTTTCAAAATCAGTTTGAAACTCTAAAATCACATAATCACCGTCGGGCAGTTGCGGTATTGAGGTTAACACTTGACGACTGATACCTTCGCGAGATGTAACAGAACCTAGCGGCGTACGAACTTGCTCTAACTTAGATACCCAAAGCGCTTGCGGTACATTTTTTTGAAAAAACGCCCCAGCCTGCTGCCAACTGTTTGCGTATTTACCACTATCAACAACTTCTAACCAGCTAGTCGCAGGGGCGATTTCTGTTGATACATCAACAACCCTTAGCGTCTGAGACCACGTTAATGTGCTTATAAATAAACATAAAACAACAATTATATTTTTCATGGTGAGTCCTTTTTTCTATCAAGTTATTTTGCCTCAAGCACAAAATCACTGTTCAACTTTGCCATAAATGATTTTCAAAAAACAATCTGCACTGTCGAAGCATCGCTCACTATGTTCTGCTTAAAGCTGGCTTTTATTACAATATGTTGCCTTTTCAAAGTCACTGACATTCATTGCAATATTGTCGATATGTGGGAACATCTGAGTAAGTTTAGTCACTATCGCTTTTGATAATTCAGCTTTTTGCTCAGTCGTTCGCCCCTCCATTATATATCCAAAAACATGAATAAATTCGTGTTGTTTATTACCCACTAAATAACGATTATACGGGTTTACCCTGACTTTAATTTCATGCTCAGCAAACAAACCCAATGCGTTTGCGGTGTGATGAATTTGTTCATTAATGTTATCTTCATCATGATGAGTCAAGATACTCTGCGAGCAATCTATAATAAAGAGTGGCATTAAATAACTCCTTGTTTATGCAGTCAATAAGTATTTAATTTACCTTTTTTTTAAACTATAAAACACTGCTTAATAGTCAATTTTACTCTTGCTAACTTTGTCCTTGCTAACTCATTCACATCTTACTTTTAACTTTACTCGTAGCCACACTGGTGGCGGGGTTATCAGGCCAAAAGTGTTTTGGATAACGACCTTTCATTTCTTTTTGCACCTCCCGATAGCTGGTTTGCCAAAAGCCAGCAAGATCTTGTGTTAGTTGTAAAGGTCGTCTTGCTGGTGAGAGTAGTTCCATTAATAAGGGTAACTTGCCTTGCGCTAATATTGGCGTACTGATCATGCCGTACACTTCTTGCATAAGAACACTGAGTTTTGCGGGGCCGTCGAGTTGATATTCAATACGAATATTTGAGCCACTTGGAACTGACACTCTCAGCGGGAATAAATCATTTAACGCATTTTGTTGTTGCCAATTAAAACAACTTTGCAAGGCATTAAAGTAGTTAAACTTTTTCAACTGTTCGAGGGTTTTTATATCTTCCAGAAAAGCACCTAACCAAAGCTGTGCGTCATCGATTAAGCTTTGTTTAGTGATGACAGGAAATTGCTCCGGCATTAAATTACTGGCTAAACACATACGAATAAGTAACTGCTCACTGTCGCTTTGCTCATTAAATAATTCAAAGCCTTGTTTTTGAAATAAAGTTAACCACGCTTTCGCCCGCTCACTTTTATCAAGCGGATGTTTACTCGGTTGGCTAGTAACTGTAATTGCCCCTAGTTTGACTTCATCTTGATGAATAAAGCGCCCTGTTTTTTCGTCAAATTCACAGCGCGTTTGTGCAGTAAATAAATGTGTCAGTTCATCCTCAATCTCTGCAGGAGTAAACGCAACAGCTGCAAAAATACGACTGCCTTTTTGGCCTCCCATTGAAGCAATTGCAAGGTAGTCCTCGTTATGCCAATGCTCGTTGTTTAGCTCAGCACCTGCGCCATTGGTAAGCAAGTAACCATTGCCACGCTTTTTAGCTAATCGATCTGGAAAAGCAAACGCCACCAGCAAAGCCAAATAAGTGGTTTGTAGTTCGCGTACTTCAGTTAGCTTTAATCGCTTTAACCAAAATTTCAGTTGCTGTTTAAATACAGGATGTGGCCGAGCATGTTGGCTGTGTAATGCTAAGCTTAAATCTGCGGCATGGCTAATCCGACTCTCTAATAACGCAATTAAATACGCCGCTAATGTATAAATACCTGGCATCTGAGGTTCGAGTTGCTGCGCTTTAATTAGCATGTGCGCTAGGCGAATATCCGCGCCAAAACTTAGCATACGTGTACCGAGGGGGGTCAATTTATTGTTATTATCGAGCGCCTCTAACATTTGCAGTAATTTTGTTGCTTGCTGTATTTGTTGTGCTGTTGGACTATCTAACAAGCTTAGATCAGTTAACTCCGCGCCCCAGAATTTTGCCTCCAATAATAATTGGCTAATATCAGCACTTAAAATTTCTGGCGCATCATGGCTATTACGCCGCTCAAAGGTTTGTTTTGAACCAAGCCTATAAACTACACCGGGCTCAATACGCCCAGCCCGCCCAGCTCGTTGAATTGCCGATGAGCGAGAAATACTTTGTGTGGTGAGTTCAGTAACGCCAGTTTTTAAATTAAAACTAGCAGCGCGGCGCTTGCCACTATCAACCACAATACGAATACCTTCAATGGTTAAGCTAGTTTCGGCAACATTGGTGGTCAGCACCACTTTACGAGTACCTTTTGCCGCAGGGGCAATTGCAGCTTGTTGAGATGCTTTATCTTGTTCACCAAACAGAGTAACTACATGGCAATTTGCAGGCAAATCTGACAGCGCTTGTTGTACGCGGTTGATCTCATATTGACCGGGCAAAAAAACTAACGCACTGCCTGTTTGTTCAACTAAAGCTTGTTTGATAATACTGGCCATAGCGTCAAGCCAGCGGCTTTCATCTTTAATGGGTATGTAAATTTCATCGATGGGAAAGCTACGCCCGTGGGAACTAATAATTGAACAATCAAAAAACTGCTGATAGCGTTCGCTATCAAGGGTTGCCGACATCAATAAAATCGTTAAATCATCACGCAGTGCAGCTTGAGATTCTAATGCAAACGCTAATGCGGTATCGGCCGCAATAGAGCGCTCATGAAATTCATCAAATATCAGTAGGTCAACGCCACTGAGCTCTGGGTCGTTTTGTAGCATACGCGTGAGCATGCCCTCGGTAACAATTTCAAGGCGGGTATTAACACTGACTTTGGTTTCCTGCCTGATACGTAAACCAACGCTTTGCCCTACGGTTTCGTTTTGGCACTGTGCTAAATAGTTGGCAATATTACGTGCAGCTAAGCGACGCGGCTCAAGCATGACAATGTGCTTAAAGTGCCCGTCGCGCATCAACTGCAATGGTAACCATGTTGACTTACCCGCACCCGGCGGCGCTTGTAGTAAGGTAATCGGATCACTTTGTAATGTAGTAACGAGTTGATGATATATTTCTTGAACCGGCAGCACAGCTATTTATCCTAAATTGCATTGCCGATATTGTAACAAAAAACTGCAGTAAATCAGATTCATAAAATCGGTGATTATTGAGTGTTTGCAATAATTACAGACCGTTGCGTAGATTTTTTAGCTTATAATCTATTAAAAACTCATCTCTAAATAATAAAAACATTAACCAATTGATTATTAATAATAAAGTTATAATTTAATTTTGGTACAAGCCTTGCTACTTTATAACTGAAAGTAAATTCACAAACCGACATTATAAGGAGCGAATTATGAACAGTGATCGTATCGAAGGTAATTGGAAAGAACTTAAAGGTAAAGCGCAACGTAAATGGGGCGATCTTACTGACGGTGATTTAGATAAAATTGAAGGTAGCCGTAAAGAGCTGGTTGGTAAAATTCAACAAGCATACGGTAAATCGAAAGAAGAAGCTGAGCGTGAAGTTGATGAGTTTGAAAAAGGCCATTAATCAAAAACGCTAGGTAACTACAAAACCGCCTGAGCAGGCGGTTTTTTATTTTTAAACTCAAATAGCTGCTTTCATACTGAAGTTAAACTCAAAGCTCCTATGGTACTTCCTAACCTCTAGCAACTTACACAAATACTAATATTTAATAGATAACAACATTTGCCACCGGTAGCATTGGTATGTAGAATCAACTCAACGTTAACAAAATTGGTAGAGTCAAATGAAAATCGCATTAATGAACGAATTCAGTCAAGCGGCAAAAAACCCAATAGTACTTGAACAGCTTAACACTGTTGCTAATGCACAAAATCACCAAGTATTTAATGTGGGTATGGATGGCGATAACGATCATCGACTAACCTATATTCACCTAGGAATTATCGCAAGCTTACTGCTCAACTCTAAAGCGGTAGATTTTGTAGTGACCGGTTGTGGCACAGGTCAAGGCGCACTCATGGCGAGCAATGCGTTTCCTGGTGTGAGCTGTGGTTATTGTATTGATCCATCAGATGCTTACCTATTTGCACAAATAAACAATGGTAATGCACTCGCTTTACCCTATGCAAAAGGCTTTGGCTGGGGCGCTGAGTTAAATATTAAATATATATTTGAAAAAGCATTTACCGGCGAAAAAGGCCAAGGGTATCCAGCAGAACGTAAAGAGTCACAAGTAACAAATGCAGGTATTTTAAATCAACTAAAAGTGGATGTTGCTAAAGATTACTTAAGCGCACTTGAAGCTATTGATCCTGAGCTGATTAAACAAGCGATTGGCGGACCACGTTTTCAAGAGTGCTTTTTCGCACATTGCCAAGACGACGCAATTGCTGCGTTTGTTAAAGCGCGTATTTAATAAAATAGCGCCCTATATTTAAGGGGAGAACCCTCCCCTTTTTGCATCTAAGATAATTAACTTTTAACTTCCAGTGTTGATAATATCCTGAGACAAAATGCGCTTATCATCTTTATATACTTCAAGCCAACCTGGTGGTGAGGTATCACAGCCAATCACTGTAACTTGTAATACGTAGCTGTAACGGCCGTTTTTAAATGTGTAACTATGATTACCGCCACTGCCCTCAAATTCGATCTCACCTTTTAGTAAGACTATATCTGGCTTATCGCTGGTTTTTTTATCAATGCTCCACGACGCATAGCGGAAGTTTCCATCACCTAAGTCATCAATGCGAATACGGTATTTAGCTGTTTGCCAATCTAAAATAGGCTCTACAAAAGCATTAATACTTGGGTGAAGCGCTTGCTTATCAGCTGCTATTAAATTTTTAGCCAGCAATTGTTCTTTAGCTGTTTGGTAATTGATAGCGATGATTTTCCCATCCGTATCTACCCAAACGACACCGCTATTTAGCATAATGCCGCGCCAACCTACTTTATCCCAGTCAGTATCGATATTTGAATCAACAATCTGTTTAATAAGCGTCTTATCAAACACGTCATCAAAACGCTCAACTAACTCAGATTCATTATTAATATCAGGCACTGGATATGTGCGCAAAAGCGGATAACGAATATGTGAGGAAATAGCCGCTTTATCGTGGTTTTTAAATGCTTTTATAAGATCTACAATAGGCTGTTGATATTGTTGTTCAAGCGCAAAACTATTTGCGCTAAACATGAGAGATAAAAATAAGCCGGTATAATATAAAAATTTCATTTAAGTCCTTTATTTTGATGATTCAGTTAATGAACATCATGTTATTTATCTGTTTCGGTTTATACCATTCACAACAACTTTTAGCCATGTTGCCCAAAGTCAATATTGTGTAAATTGATGTAGCGACTAACAAGGAGCAACATACGCCTTTATAGACTCTACAACGTGTTAATTCAATTTTATAAACAAACGATATGACCATTACGAATAGTGAACTGATGATTATCATCAACAAACTGCGCATAACCCATAATTTTAAAGCTAGCGGGATCAGCGTGTTCTACCTTCTTATCACGAAAGTAGACATTATTTTTATCAACTGACACGTTATTACCTATCACTTTAAATGAAGAGACATCCGCATCCATGATTTCACTATCAATAAAAAACACTCGCAGATTATCAATCGCGTAGACTTCATCAAGAAATACGGTTTCATCAGCATTTAAAGGTAAACGGTGCTGATTATGATAAATACCTTGATTGTCTCGTTGAAAAAACCGAGTACTCAGTTGATACGAAGATGCCTCTGCACCAATTAAATAATGTGTTTTATAATAAACATGGCGGTTATCTTTCACAATGTCATCATTAAGTATCTTCATATTACTTACTTCAATATCAAGACGGGTTGACTGGTAATAAAGCGTGTTGTTGTCGTGAATAAAATTATGATTTAAAATCGTAACGTCAAGAGGATTAAGTTCAGGGAGTTTTTCTTGATTACAAAAAACAGCTTTTTTATCACGCGAAAAGCCATACTCTAATACAGGGCAAGAGCATGAAAAAAGCCTATGATTTCAATACCTTTTCAAGGTAACCTGTACTGCGCATAGCTTTTTTCTGTTTTGCGGGCATGCCTTTATTAAAGCTTGTTTCTGCTTTTAGCTGATT